>NZ_JBIWNZ010000020.1:0-172247 GCF_044767505.1 Kitasatospora sp. NPDC101235 | reverse complement strand
CACCAGCTCCGGCGGGAACGTCCGCGTAAGCAGTCCGATTGCGATCCGGTCCGACAACCGCTCGTCCGTCGGCGGCTTGACCTGCCCAGGGCGTGGCATCCAGGCACCTCCTGGACAGGCAGCCTACCAGCAAAGACCCTTAAGTCACTGGTATTGGGCCTAGGCCGTGTCCCGCCGATCAGTGGAGTTGATCAGCGCCGGATCCAGATGGCGATGGCCGCGACGGTGACAGTGCCGAGGTAGATGTAGGTGCGCTTGTCGTAGCGGGTCGCCACGGCCCTGAACTGCTTCCTCTTGCGGTACAGCTCCCGGTCGAAGCCCGGCGGCCGGCCGCCTTCGGAGCCTCGGTTGAGTCGGTGGGTCCGCTGGTCGGATTTTTCCGGGACGGTGTGCCGGATCTTGCGCGCACAGGTGGATCTTCGTGGTAAAGCCGCCCCGGGACCGCTAGCAGCTTCCGCACACCCTGGACCGTGTACGTCAGATGGAAGCGCCGACCGATCACCGTCTTGATCCGCGCCAGCGTCCATCGCTGGTCCTCCCAGCCGTGCGCGGCAGGCCCATTGGCCAGCTCCGCCTCCAACTGGGCGAACTGCTTCTCGCTCAGCCTCGGCAGCGACGCCGGCCCCTGTGACCGCAGAGCCCGCGGACCGCCCTTGTCCCACATCTGCCGCCATCGCTGCACCGAGCGGACGCTGACCCGCAGGTCCTTGGCGATCACCGAGCTCGCCTCGCCCTGGGCGAACCTCTCGGCCGCCTTCAGCCGTAACTCCTCGCGGAACTGCTGCCGTTCGGCGGTCAGCCCGCCCCCTTGTGGATACCGCATGCCCCGGTGATACCGCACGGGCGACGAGCCGTCAGCCCCTACGACTCCACGAGTTCAACCCCAGTTACCGCCGGCCCCTCGTGAGCCGCACCCGGCGGCACGCGATCCGCACGATTCCAGCCCCATGCCGGGTTCCGAGCCGCAGCCCGGGCAACCAGGGCGGTGAGACTACTGTTCGCTGGGCCCGCTGACGTGTTTTCCAGCCATCGCAAACAACACCGGCGAAGTCAGCGAGGATCCCGAGGAGGGGGCGAACGTGCAGGTGCGCAGAGTACGAGCACATACCTGAAGGCAGGTCGTACCGGGCCGGGGCGTTCACCTCGACGGGCGCTCGCTGCGGTGATCCGCCCATACATACCACAGCGATGGGAATAGACCAGACGTTCGGCTACCTGCGGAGTGATCGGCAAGATGTCGAAAACTTGTTGCTTGCGTTGAAGGCGCAAAGACCGGTCCATATGCTCGGCCCCACTCAAGAGCTGGGCATGAAGCCGGCTCAAGGAGATTCCCCCAGTCCTCGTGACAACCCTGGAGGTACCCCATGACAGAACAGCTCTCTGCTGCTGACCTGTCACGCACGTCGGAACCGACTGTCCGGCGGATCCCGGTGCTGTTGATGTTGGTTACCGGCCAGCTGATGCTGGTGATCGACACCACCGTGATGAATGTGGCATTACCACATATTCAACACGATCTCGGCTTCACCTCCACCGGTCTCTCCTGGGTCGTGAACGCCTACACCCTGGTTTTCGGTGGCCTGCTGCTGCTGGGCGGGCGCGCCGGTGACCTGTTCGGTCGCCGCCGGGTGTTCGTGGCGGGGGTTGCTGTGTTCACGAGCGCCTCGCTGGCCGCCGGCCTCGTCGACTCGGCCTCTTTGCTGGTGACCGCCAGGGTCGTTCAGGCGATCGGCGCCGCCGCCGCCGGACCGAACGCGCTTGCGCTCATCACCACCACCTTCACCAAGGAAGCGGATCGGCACTGGTCCCTCGCATGGTTCTCCGCGGTCGCCAGCGGCGGCTTTCCGATCGGGTTGATCGTCGGCGGTCTGCTCACCGACTGGCTGTCTTGGCGGGCGACCATGTTCATCAACGTGCCGATCGGGCTCGCGATCGCCCTGTTGACCCCGCGGTTGGTGCCCGCTCCGACCCGGCATGCGGCCCGGCTTGACCTGCCGGGCGCGATCACCGCGACCGGTGGTGTCGCGGCACTGATCTTCGGGCTTCTACGGGCCTCCGAGCGGGGCTGGAGCGATGGGCTGACCATCGCCGCCCTGGGCACCGGGTTGGTTCTCGTCGCAGCGTTCCTGGCCATCGAGTCGCGCACCGGGCAACCTCTGATGCCGCTGCGAGTGTTCGCCGACCGTGATCGTGCCGCAGCCTATGCGATCACGGTTCTGATGGCGATGGCGATGATGTCGACCTTCTTCTTCCTCACCCAGTTCCTGCAGAACGTGCTCGGATGGAATGCGCTCGTCACCGGATTCGCGTTTCTGCCCATGGCGCTCGGCGTGGTCGTCACCAGCCGCCTGACCGCCCGGTTGCTGCCCCGGTTCGGACCGAAACGGCTCATGATCACCGGCGCCTCGCTGATCGCCACCGGCATGATCGGCCTTACCCAGCTGTCCACCGACAGTGGGTATCTGTCCGGTCTGCTCGTACCGATGCTGCTGCTGGGCGTGGGCATCGGGTTCACGTTCTCCTCGGCCAACGTGGCGATCATGTCGACTGTGGAGGCGCAGGACGCCGGCGCGGCAGGCGGTGTCCTGCAGACCATGCAGGAGGTGGGCTCGTCAGTCGGGCTCGCCGCGCTCATCACCATCTTCGGTTTCGCGACCGACCACACACGTGTCCTCCCACGCGGACTCCTGGTCGACGGTATGACCATGGCATTCGCCGGCGCGGCCGTCTTTGCCGCCTGCGGCATCGCGGTGGCGTTCGGTTTCCGGCACAGGCAGTCGGCGGACACCTGACCGGTCGGGCGAGGTGCAGAGGACCGGCGGGGCGAGCACCGTCCGACCGGTTCTATACGCCGGTGGCGCCGTCGATGCGTTCCCGGACCAGGTCGGCGTGCCCGTTGTGGCGGGCGTACTCCTCGATCATGTGGACGTAGATCCAGCGGAGACTGACGTCCTGGTCCATGAATCGGCCGGTGTCGGACAGAGCACGGCCAACGGAGTGCTCGCGGGCGCGGACGACTTCCGCGTGCCACGTGGCGAGAGTGTCGCGCAGAGTGACGCCCTCGGCCAGTTCGAAACCGCCGTCGGGGCCGTGTGGGTCAGCCTGCGGGTCGTAGATGGGCGGGACCTGTTCTCCGGCGAGCACCCGGCGGAACCAGTTCCGCTCCACCTCCGCCATGTGCTGGACGAGGCCGGTCAGTGTGAAGCCGGACGGTGGCACTGATGCGACGGCGGCCTGCTCGTCGTCCAGGCCTTCGCACTTCATGGCGAGCGTGGCGCGGTGGAAGTCGAGCCAGCTCTCGAGCGTGGTGCGCTCGTCGGCGTTCAAGGGCGGTACAGGGCGTTCGGTGGTGCTCACCCGGCCGAGTATCGCTGACCGTCGGCCGAATCCGTCGGCCGACAGGGCCTGTCGGCAGGGCGAACAATTGTCCGGTGCAGACGGGTGGCGATCCGCCACGACAGCCACCGAGTCCTGTCAGCAGCCGCTCACTCTCTCGCATCATCCCCGATGCGGAAGTGACAGGTTGACGGCACGTCCTGGCTTGATCGAACCGTGGCGGCTTCCGGCTCGCGGTCGGCGAGCAGCGGAACGTGTAGCCGCCCCTCTTGACCAGCGTCTGTACCTGCCCACCCTTTGGGCCCGGGACGCGTAGCGACGCCAGGACGCCGGGGGCCCGAGGAGATCTCCTTCGCCACCAGACCCGAGCTGGGCATCGCCATGCTGCTCGGCGCCGTCGACCGCAGTCGCCCTTTGCCTGGGTTGGCCGACGACGCCGACTACCGCAGGGATCGCGCGCTTTCCTGCACGAGAATGCTCTGCCCACTGTGCTGGGGTGCCGGTTGTGCTGCCGGTGGCCGGCCCGCCCGGCAAGCCGTATCAGCCCGCGTTCGCACTTGTGCACGAAGTCGTGTACCGACAGACGGGCCCTCCCTCAAGGCCGGGTAGTTAGGGCGTGCAGAGGATTAACTCGCAGTCTTGATCTCTGCTGGGAGGGTGGAGGCGAGCTCGAAGAGCGCCTCCACGTCGGCGAGTCGGGGTGCGACGGGCTTGATGGTGCGGCCGGTGGCCTGGAGGAGTTGGCGGACGTCGCGGATGCGGCGGTTGACGGTCTCCGGGGTGACGCCGAAGAGTCGGGCGACGGCGACCTGCGGGAGTCCGAGCCGCTGGTGGAGCAGGACGGCAATCAGCCGGTCGGCGAGTGTGAGGACGGGGCGGCGGCCGGTGGTGCCGTCGCCCTTGATACGGGGCCGGTGGCCGCGCCGCTTGTCCAACTGGCCTTCGTGCTGGGTGTCGTGGAGGGTCAAGAGCTGGGCGATCAGTGTGTCCCACTGGGCCGGGGTGAGCCCGGTGAAGGCCGGATGCTGCAGCCAGGCGAGGTCGGGGCTGGGCTGGTCGAACGGGTCCGGGGCTTCGTTGATCTCGGCGTAGGGCTCGGGCCGTAACGTGTAGTTCCAGTCTCCGTGCCAGGTGTGCCGGTCCAGCGGCAGAACGTCCATCTGTCGGTCACCGATGGTGACGCCAGTGGCGCAGGTGCTGGTGTCGAGTTCGGCGTGGACGGTCAGCCCGGCGTTGGTGCGGGTCGCGGCGATGCTGTTCACGATGACTTCGTGGCTGGTCAGCGGCCTGCCGCGCCAGTTCATCGTGATGTGCGAGAACAGTCGGTGTTCGACCTTGTTCCATTGTGATGTGCCCGGAGGAAAGTGACACACGGTGATCTGCAAGCCGGTCTCCAGGGCGAGGGCTGCGAGTTCACTTTTCCAGGCGCGGGTGCGGTAGCTGTTGGAGCCGCCCGCGTCCGCGGTGATCAGCAGCCGGGATGCGGCCGGGCAGTCGAGGCTGCCGCGGGCCTTCCACCAGCGACGGATCGACTCGACCGCGAACGCGGCGGTGTCGTGGTCGGTGCCCACGTTGACCCAGCCCGTGTTTGCGGCCAGGTCGTAGATTCCGTACGGGATCGCCTTGCCGAGCTCCCGGTCCGGGAAGTCGTGGGTCTGCACCCGGACCGGCTCGCCCTCGCGGTGCCACTCCTGGCCGGCGTTCTTGTAGTTCCCGACCAACTCTTTCTTCTTGGTGTCCACGCTGATGACCGGGTTCCCTTCGGCCTGGTAGGCCTTGGCCTGCTCGTTGATGTAGTTGAACTGGGCGTCGCGGTCCGGGTGTTGCCTGCCTTCGATGGTCTTGGCGTTCCCCTGCAGGCTGAAGCCCTCCTCGCGCAGCAGGTCGCCGACCGTGTCGGCCGACACCCGGTGCCCCTGGCGGGTCAGCTCGGCGGCGAGGTGGCGGGTGGACTTGGTGGTCCACCGCAGCGGCGACATCGGATCGCCGCGCACATCGGGCTCGACCAGCGCGAGCAGCGCCTCCCGCAGTGCCGGGTCCAGGTCTGCGACCCGCTTACGCCCGCCGCCAGGCCTCCTCACCCGGCCCAGCGGCGGCTCCCCGGAATCCAGCTCGCTCACCCCCAGCGACACCGTCGCCTCGCGGACCCCGGCGGCCCGGGCAACCAGCCTGATCCCGCCATGACCGATCGACCGCGCCTCCGCCCCCAGCAGCAGACGACGCTGCCGCTCGTCCAGATGCGGCCAGATCGCCTCGAACTTCCCTGCCAACGCGGCTTGTTGCTCAACCGGAGTGCCCACACCACAACAACGAGCCCAAAATCCGGAAGCTACGGGTTGTTGATCTGCAAGCCCTAACTACCCGGCCTTGCGAGTTCGCCCCGCTCCTGGACACCATCGACGACGCGGAGCTGCACGAGGCCGTGATCACGGTGGACGCGATGCACGCGCAGAAGGAGCACGCCCGCTACCTCGTCGAGGACCGTCACGCGCACTACCTGCTGTCGGTGAAGAACAACCAGCCCACGCTCGCGGGGGCAGTTGAGGAAGTTGCCCTGGGGCAAGGCACCTGTCCTTGACCGTGCACGCGAGCGGGGACACGGCCGCGAGGAGGTGCGGGAGGTGAAGGTCGTCTCCGTGGACGGCCTGCTCTTCCCCCACGCCCGCCAGGTCGTTCGCATCCACCGCAAACGCCGTCCCCTCGGCGCGAAGAAGTGGCAGACCGAGACGGTCTACGCAGTCACCGACCTGCCCGCCCACCAGGCGTCCCCCGCCGAGATCGCTTCCTGGGCCCGCAGCCACTGGATCACCGAGAACACCGTCCACTGGACCAAGGAGTCACCTTCGCCGAGGACGCCAGCCAGATCCGACGTCACCACACCCCCCGGCCGTCATGAGCGCCTTGCGTGACCTGACCCGCACGGCCCTCGACCGGGCCGGCTGGACCAATATCGCCAGCGGCCGACGCGCTCACACCCGCCCCGACGCAGCCCTCAACCTGCACGGCATGCCGTGATCAAAACGGGCGAACGGGATTCTCCCCGGGGCCCTGAGGTTGACTCGCCTCTCTCTCTGAGTGATGCGCCAGCAGGGCCCTTGCCAGAACGTCCAGTTGAGCTTGACTGCGTGACATGACCACGTCTAAACTGCTGGGCATCACCGGGCTGTCGTTCATGAAGGTTGCACTATTAGCGACTGGAGAGATGCACTAGATGGCTAGCTTAGAGACTAGGTTTCCCAAGTACGAACTGATCTCGTCCGGCAAGAACGTGGACCGCATTCCAGAGCTCCGTGAGTTACGCGAGAAAACCCCAATTGCCTGGGTTCCGGTTATCGACGCAGCTTTTCTCACTCGACATGCCGATATCGTCCGAGTGTTGAAAGATCACCGCATGGCTCCGGCCAACCTGACACAGGGCATACGACTGCTCAGCCCCGAGCAGCAAGAGGAATTAAAGCCGCTGAGCACCGCCGTCGGGAAGTGGATGGGGCACACCGTTCCCGCAGATCATCAGCGGTTCATCGGGTTGCTGAAACGTTACTTCACCCCGGCCATGATTGATCGGATGCGGCCGCGCGTGCGGCAGCTGTCGCATGAACTGCTGGATGCGGTGGAGCCGGCCGGACGCATGGACATCGTTTCCGACATCGCGTATCCGCTGCCCGCGTGCGTCATCGCCGAGATGCTCGGCGTGCCCATGGACAACAGGGCGCAATTGCTCGCCTGGTCGGCCGACATCGGGGCGATCGCCGAAATCGTCAGCTATGACCGGCTCATGGAGTGCCAGCGGAGCCTGCTGGCGATGCAGGACTTCGTCCTGGAGGTGGTCAAGGAGCGCCGGGCGGAGCCCAAGGACGATCTGATCAGCATGTTCGTCGCCGCCGAACGCGAGGGCCTCGTGAGCGAGGCGGAGATCCTCTCCAACTGCGTGATGCTGCTCTTCTCCGGGCACGAGACCACCGGCGGACTGATCACCAGTGGCCTGGTCCAGCTCTTCGATCACCCTGATCAGCTGGAGCTGCTGAAGTCCGATCCTGACCTGATGCCGGGTGCGGTCGAGGAGATGCTCCGGCTCGCCGGACCGGCTTCGGTGATCACACGGGTCAGTACCGAGCCCGTCGAGGTGGCTGGTCATCAATTCGAAGCGGGGCAGCAGTTCCTCCTGGCGCTGATGGCGGGAAACCGCGACCCGAGGGTATTCGAGGACCCGGACCGACTGGATGCCACCCGGCATCCGAACGACCATCTCGCTTTCGCTACCGGCATGTTCTACTGCCTTGGCGCGGCGCTCGCACGGATGGAGGCGGATGAATTCTTCAGGATTCTGTTGGACCGCTTCCCTGACCTCAGCCCCGGATATGAAACTCCTGACTGGCAGCCGGTGCTGCTCATCAGCCGACGCTTGAAGACGCTCCCCGTCAATCTGCGGGGTGCCGACGGAAGCGGTGTCGGCGATGAGTGACGCCGATCGGATAGCGGCCCTGTTGAAGGACCGCGCTGCCGACCAGGTAACAAAGTTCAGCCCTTCGCCGTACGAGACCGGACAGTTCCTGCGGATATCCGAGCGTGCGGACGTGGGCACACCGCAGATCGACTACTTGCTCGCGACGCAGCGACCGGACGGCCTGTGGGGGTCGGTCGGGTTCGAGCTCGTACCGACGCTGGGCGCGGTGGCGGGTCTGTCCTCGCGGCCGGAATACGCCGACCGGGCCGGAGTGACGGACGCTGTGGCGCGGGCCTGTGAAAAGCTCTGGGAGCTGGCGCTCGGTGAGGGCGAGCTGCCGAGGCTGCCCGACACCGTGGCATCCGAGATCATCGTGCCCAGCCTGATCGATCTGCTGAGCGAGGTGCTGCAGCGCCACCGCCCGGCTGCAGGTGGCAAGGCCGGGCACGAGCAGGAGTTTCCCAGTCCGCCGGGCGCGAAGCCTGAGCTGTGGCGCCAGTTGACCGACCGGATCGCCCGGGGGCAGGCCATCCCGAAGACGGCATGGCACACACTCGAGGCGTTCCATCCGCTGCCGAAACAGTTCGCGGCGACGGTAACGCCCGCCGCGGACGGTGCGGTGACGTGTTCTCCGTCGTCCACAGCGGCCTGGATGTCGGCTGTGGGGACGGACGCCGGGGCATCGACTCGTGCCTATCTCGATGAAGCGCAGAGCCGCTACGGCGGAGCGATCCCGATGGGAAGTTCCATGCCGTACTTCGAGGCGCTCTGGGTACTCAATCTGGTGCTCAAATACTTCCCGGACGTGCCGATCCCCAGGGAACTCATCGAAGAGATTGCCGCCGGGTTCAGCGATTCGGGTATCGGCGGCGGGCCGGGTCTGCCGCCTGACGGAGACGACACGGCCTACGCCAATCTCGCCGGCGACAAACTCGGCGCCCCCACTCACCCGGAAATCCTAATGAAGTTCTGGGCCGAGGACCACTTCGTTTCGTATCCGACGGAGCAAACACCCTCGGAGACCGTGAACGCGCACGCCCTCGAGTACCTCAATCATCTCAGGATGCGCCGTGGCATCACGGAATACGGTGCCATCGAGGACGCATGTGCCGAGTGGGTAATCTCCCAGCAGACCGAGGACGGCTGCTGGTACGACAAATGGAATGTCTCGCCGTACTACTCCACGGCGGCATGTGTCGAAGCCCTGCTCGACGCCCGGAAGCAGGATGAACCGCTGCTGGATTCGCTGCGTCGCGCCAGGGAATGGCTGCTTCGACATCAGACGGATTCGGGCGGCTGGGGAATGGCGGAGCCGTCACCCGAGGAAACGGCCTACGCGGTGATGGCGCTCGACCTGTTCGCGAGCCATGGCGGCAAGGGCGCCGAGGAGTGTGCGGCAGCGATATCCAGGGCCAAGGACTTCGTCAAGGACGAGTCCAGGGAGAATCCCCCGCTGTGGATGGGTAAGGACCTGTACACGCCTTTCCGGATCGTCGAAGTGACGGTGATGTGCGGTCGTGCCGTCGTGAGCAGGTACTGATGCCCGACGCGATCGAGTTCGAGTACGAAGGCCGGCGGAACTCGAATTCGGCGGAGGTCGAATCGGCCTACAGCTCCATCATTGCTGCGCTCGAGCTCCAGGAATCCGACTGCGCCGTGATTTCCGGGCACTCGAGGATCGTGGGGGCCGCGGCGCTGGTCTATCCCGATGCGGATGCCGAAACCTTGCTGGCGGCTTCGCTGTGGACGGCCTGTCTCATCGTCAACGACGACCGGTGGGACTACGTCCAGGAGGACGGCGGGCGGCTGGCTCCGGGCGAGTGGTTCGACGGGGTCACCGAGGTCGTGGACACCTGGCGAACTGCCGGGCCCCGCCTGTCGGACCCCTTCTTCGAGTTGGTACGGACAACGATGTCCCGGCTCGACGCAGCGCTCGGCGCGGAAGCAGCAGACGAGATCGGCCACGAAATCAAGCGCGCCATCACGGCGATGAAGTGGGAAGGGGTATGGAACGAATACACCAAGAAGACGTCCTTGGCGACGTATCTGAGCTTCCGCCGCGGCTACTGCACGATGGACGTCCAGGTCGTTCTGGACAAGTGGATCAACGGCGGCCGCAGTTTCGCAGCGCTGCGTGACGACCCCATCCGGCGAGCGATCGACGATGTGGTGGTGCGGTTCGGCTGTCTGTCGAACGACTACTACTCGTGGGGCCGGGAGAAGAAGGCGGTCGACAAGTCGAATGCGGTGCGGATCCTGATGGACCACGCCGGCTACGACGAGAGCACCGCGCTGGCCCACGTTCGCGATGACTGCGTGCAGGCGATCACCGACCTGGACTGCATCGAGGAATCCATCAAGTGCAGCGGCCATCTCGGCAGCCATGCACAGGAGTTGCTCGACTACCTCGCATGCCATCGACCGCTGATCTACGCAGCGGCGACCTGGCCGACGGAGACAAACCGCTACCGCTGAGCAGCAAATCGCGCCATCGACCCCCACAAAGAGGGCCGTCTCTCCTCACCCTCGGTGCACGGATGAAGGGAAACCTCCTAGCGATGAGCACTGCCACCTCTCCCAGCGCCACCGGCGCCGTCACCACCCCCAGAACCGCTACGACTCCGGGTAGGCGTCCCGGCCTGGCTCCGGGTAGCGTTCCGGTGCTCGGGCATCTGCCGATGATCCTGCGGTCCCGTTTCGAGTTCATCGAAACAGTGCGCAACGCAGGCCCGGTGACGCGGGTCAAGCTGGGCCCGAAGACGGCGTACTTCGTCAACGACTACGAGCTGCTCGCACAGATCCTGGTGAGTGACGCGGACAAGTTCGTGCGCGGCATCCACTTCAAGAAGATGCGGAATATGGTCGGAAACGGTGTGGTCACGACCTCCGGTGACCTGCACCGGCGGCAACGACGGATCATGCTCCCGTCGTTCAGCCAGCGCCGGCTGGCCATGCATCTCCCCGTGATGCGGAAGATCATGTCCGAATTCGTCGCCGCGGTGCCCGAACGGCAGCCCTATGACCTGATGGGGCCGGTCATGGGGGTCGGCTGCGACATCGTGACCTCGACCATGCTCGGCGAGAAGACCCCGCCGGAGGTCCTGCGACTCGTACGCGAGGCCGTCCCGGTCTTCGTCGAGAACGCCGCGATCCAGGCCGTCGATGTGACCGGCATCTACAAGCACCTGCCGACGAAGTCGAACCGGGACTTCGAAAGGCTGCTCAACGCCTTCAACGAGTACATGTACTCGGTCATCGACGACAAGTTCCGTAACGGAGCCGGTGAGGAAGCCGGCCTCCTCGACATGCTGATCAACGCCACCGACCCGGAAACCGGCGAGAAGTTCGACCGGACCGAGGTCCGTGACCAGGCCGCGACGATCCTGCTGGCGTCGACGGAGACCACGGCGAACACCATCAGCTGGGCCTGCTACGAACTGGCCCGGCACCCTCGGATCTTCGCCGAATGCCGGGCGGAGATCGACGCGCTGGTCAAGGATCGTGACTGGACGGACACAGAGATCGGTCGGCACGATCTGCCGGCGCTCAAGCGGGTGCTGTTCGAGGCGCTGCGCATGTACCCGTCCTCGTATCTCCTCTCGCGGCAGGCGTCGGTGGACACGACGCTGGGCGGCTATGCCATACCGAAGGATGCCGCGATCCTGTACTCGCACTACGGACAGCAGCGGGACGAACGGAACTTCCCGCACGGCGACGAGTTCGACCCCGACCGCTGGCTGGACAAGGACGGTGCCGAGGTCACGGCGTCCGCGTTCATGCCGTTCGGGTTCGGCGCGTACCGCTGCCTCGGCGAAAGCGTGGCGGTGCTGGAGGCGACCTACTGCCTGGCCATGATGATCCACCAGTGGGACTTCGCGCTCAGCGACTACTCGGAGCCGAAGATGAACGCGACGATCACGCTCTCCCCGAAGGACCTGGAGTTCCTGTTCACCAAGCGGACGGAGAGCGGAGCGCACGATGAGTGACCTCGAGGTGCGGGTGGACCGCGACATGTGTGTGGGCTCCGGGCAGTGCCTGATCTCTGCCGCCGACTACTTCGGGCAGGACATCGAGGGGTACGTGGAACTGCTGCCGGACGCCCCGACGGCCGATCTCGCCACAAACGAAGAAGTGCAGGAAGCGGTCGAGAAGTGCCCCTCCGGGGCGTTGTCCTGGCATCGCCCGGACTAGAAGTGTCCTGAAGATCTTGAAAATGCGCCCGCCTTGCCCCGCTTAATGGCGATTGACATCTACCGGCAATCTGGGGTGAGTCGGACGGCCAGAGCAAGATCTTCAGCGGTCTCCTAGGGCGTGTTGCGAAAGTCGATCTTGGTCGTGAATGATCACCTGCCGTGGGACGTGGGGATCTGACGAACGACCAGTAGGCCCGGCTTGAACCGCTGCTGCCGCTGGGCAAAAAGCCGGGCCGTCAACCGGTGTGGACCCGGCGGCAGTTGATAGACGGCATTCGTTGCGGTTGAGCAGGGACAAAAGCCGCTTTCGCTGCTCGTCGCTGCTGGTCAGCGGCATGACAGCCCGCAGTTCCAGCCGGTCTTGGAGGGCATCCGGGTGCCCCGCATCGGTCGAGGCCGGCCGCGAACCCGGCCGGACAAGGTCCGCGCCGACAAGGCGTACGGCTCCCGCGCGAACCGCACCTACCTGCGCAGACGCGGCATCGGCTGCACCATCCTGGAGAAGGCTGACCAGGTCCGCAACCGAAAGAAACGAGGCTCCCGGGGCGGCCGAGCGCCGAAGTTCGACAAGGCCGATTACAAGGAACGCCACGCGGTGGAGTGCGGGATTAACAGGCTCAAGCGTCATCGGGCCGTGGCGACTCGATACGAGAAGCTCGCCGTCCGTTACGAGGCGACCGTGCTGGTCGCAGCCATCAACGAGTGGCTGTGACCAGCACTTTCGCAACACGCCCTAGCACGACCTGGATCTGAGGTCCGGCCGGCCCGAGCTCGACGCCGGGCCGGCCGGACCGGATCCAGGAGACACCGTTACGCCCGCGGATCTTCGCCGCATCGTCCTGTCCATCCCATGGCAAGGGGCACTTCTTGTACACCGATACCGCCGAAACACTGGAGAGCGCAGTCGATGCGGGCCGCAACCACACCTTGCGGGCAGCCGGAATCGTCACACCTGCACTGCGCGCCGCCATTGACACGCTCGGCAGCCGAATACGCCCGATCGTCGGTTACCACTTCGGCTGGCTGGACCTGGCGGGGCAGCCGACGGACCAGGGCAGCGGCAAGATGGTTCGCGCGGCCCTGACCGTCCTCGCGGCGGAGGCCTGCGGGGGCGATGTCCAGCGGGCGGTGTGTGGCGCCGTCGCGGTCGAGTTGGTGCACAACTTCTCCCTGCTCCACGACGACGTCATGGACGGTGATCTCGAGCGCAGAGGACGCCCCACTGTCTGGGCCACGTTGGGTGTCCCGGCCGCGATTCTGGCCGGCGACGTTCTGCTCGCGCGTGGCTGCGCGGTCCTGGAGGACGACTCCGAACACCGGATCTGGGCCACCAAGCTACTCACCGAGACGATCGCGACGCTCGCCGAAGGGCAGATGGCGGATGTGGCATTCGAGCACCGCACGACCATCTCGCTGGAGGAGGCGCTGGCCGTCTCCGAGGCGAAGACCGCCGCGCTGCTGAGCTGCGCCTGCGAGCTGGGTGCGGGACTCGCCGGGGGCGGGGCCAAGGCTCGTAAGCGCCTGGCCAAGTTCGGATGGCATCTGGGGGTGGCGTTCCAGCTGGTGGATGACGTCCTGGGCATCTGGGGCGACCCCGCGGCCACCGGCAAGCCGGCTGGTTCCGATCTGCGGAACAGGAAGAAGAGCATCCCGGTGGTCGCGGCGATGAACGGCACCGGCGCAGCCGCCGAGGAGTTGGCCGCGATCTACCGCGGCGCAGAGCCGCTGACCGACGACATGGCCGACCGCGCCGCCAAGCTGATCGAGTCGGCCGGCGGACGCGCGTGGACGGAAGCCGAGATCGACCGGCACAGGAGGGGTGCGGCGGATCAGCTGGAGGCTTTGGGCCTCACCGAGGAGCAACGCCGGCCGCTGCTGGCTATGGCCGACTATGTCGCTTTCAGGAACCACTGAAGAACGTTCCGCCTCGCACATTCCTGGATTCCTGACGATGCGGTCTCACCGCGGCAACGACATGGGGAGCTGAGTGCGTTGACTCTTCCGACCTCGGTGGAGGAGGGCTCGAAGGCCCACCGGGCTCGCGCCGTCGGTACCGGTCGCGCTCATGCCAAGGCCATTCTGCTGGGAGAACACGCGGTCGTGTACGGAACCCCTGCGCTCGCGATGCCCATTCCCCAACTCGCGGTCACGGCAAGCGCAGGATGGTCCAGCCAATCCGCCGAAAGCCGGGGCGGTCCGACCTTCACCATGACCGGGTCGGCTTCCCGCGCGGTCACGGCACAGGCCTTGGACGGTCTGCGACGTCTGACGGCCGCGTTCAAGGCGCACATGGGAGTAACCGGCGGACAACACCTCGACGTCAGCCTCGACGGGG
This sequence comes from Kitasatospora sp. NPDC101235, assembly GCF_044767505.1. NCBI lineage: Bacteria > Bacillati > Actinomycetota > Actinomycetes > Kitasatosporales > Streptomycetaceae > Kitasatospora > Kitasatospora sp. NPDC101235. The sequence continues at coordinate 157,939 of NZ_JBIWNZ010000020.1, read as the reverse complement.
CGATTCCGCCCGGCCGCGGGCTCGGCTCCAGCGCCGCGAACGCACGAGCGATCATCCTCGCCTTGGCCGACCTCTTCGGCCGGAAGCTGACCGAAGGCGAGGTGTTCGACCTGGTGCAGGCGGCCGAGAACCTGACGCACGGCCGGGCCAGCGGCGTCGACGCCATGACCGTCGGGGCCACCGCCCCGCTCCTCTTCCAGGCGGGCAAGGCACAGGCGCTGGACATCGGCTGCGACGCACTGTTCGTCGTCGCGGACAGCGGAACCGCAGGGAGCACCAAGGAGGCGGTCGAGCTGCTTCGCGCCGGATTCCGGGCTGGGACCGGAAAGGAGGAACGGTTCATGCGCCGTGCCGCGCAACTCGTCGACGATGCCAAGGCCTTCCTCGCCGAGGGCGAACCCGAGGAATTCGGATCGTGCCTGACCGAGTATCACGACCTGCTGCGCGGGGCGGGTCTGAGCACCGACCGGATCGATGCACTGGTGGATGCCGCACTGCAGGCCGACAGCCTGGGCGCCAAGATCACCGGTGGTGGTCTGGGCGGTTGTGTTCTCGCGGTGTCCCGCCCGGAGCGGGCCGGGGAAGTGGCCCGGCAGCTGCACGCTGCCGGTGCCGTACACACGTGGGCCGTACAGCTGAGGAGGTCCACTCATGAGCGCTGAACAGCCGTCCGCCCTGCTGTCCGCGCAGCGGACGGACATCGCGACAGCCGTTGCCCAGCCGAACATCGCGCTGATCAAGTACTGGGGCAAGAAGGACGAGCACCTGTTCCTGCCCCGTACCGACAGCCTGTCGATGACTCTGGACATCTTCCCGACGACCACCCGTGTCCAGCTCGCACCCGGCGCCGGGCAGGACACGGTGGCCTTCAACGGCGAGCCCGCGACGGGAGAGGCCGAGCGGCGCATCACCGCATTCCTCCGGCTGGTGCGGGAGCGGTCGGGGCGCACCGAACGGGCCCACGTCGACACGGAGAACACCGTCCCCACCGAGGCCGGCCTGGCCTCTTCGGCCAGCGGTTTCGCTGCCCTCGCCGTCGCCGCCGCCGCGGCGTACGGGCTCGGTCTCGACGCACGGGGCCTGTCCCAGCTGGCCCGACGCGGCTCCGGGTCGGCCTCTCGGTCGATCTTTGATGGGTTCGCCGTATGGCACGCCGGCCACGCCGGCGGCACTCCCGAGGAGGCCGATCTCAGCTCGTACGCCGAACCGGTGCCGGCCGTGGACCTGGAACCGGCGCTGGTGGTCGCGGTGGTCAGCTCCGCCCCCAAGGCGGTGTCCAGCCGGGAGGCCATGCGGAGGACCGTGGACACCTCACCGCTGTACGAGCCGTGGGCGGTGTCCAGCCGGGCCGACCTGGCGGATATGCGAGCCGCGCTCGCCCGCGGCGACCTGCCAGCGGTGGGCGAGATTGCGGAGCGCAACGCCCTCGGCATGCACGCCACCATGCTGGCCGCACGCCCCGCCGTGCGCTACCTGTCACCGGCCTCGCTCGCCGTCCTCGACAGCGTTCTGCAGTTGCGGCGGGATGGCGTGCCGGCCTACGCGACGATGGATGCCGGTCCCAACGTGAAGGTGCTCTGCCCACGTTCGGACGCCGAGCGGGTCTCGGAAGCCCTGCGCGCCGCCGCGCCGGTCGGAGCGGTGCACATCGCCGGTCCGGGGCGGGGTGCCCGTCTGGTGGCGGAGGAATGCCGGTGACCGGCCCGCGCACGGTGACCCGGCGCGCTCCGGGCAAGCTTTTCGTCGCGGGTGAATACGCGGTGGTGGAACCGGGCAACCAGGCGATCCTGGTGGCAGTTGACCGGTACATCACCGTCACCGTGTCCGACGGCGCCGCACCCGGTGTCGTCGTCTCCTCCGACATCGGAGCCGGCCCGGTGCACCACCCGTGGCAGGACGGGCGGCTGACAGGCGGTACGGGCACACCTCATGTGGTGGCGGCGGTCGAGACCGTAGCCCGCCTCCTGGCCGAACGCGGCCGGTCCGTCCCGCCGTTGGCGGTGTCGATCAGCAGCACGCTGCACGAGGACGGCCGGAAGTTCGGACTGGGCTCCAGCGGCGCGGTGACCGTGGCGACGGTCAGTGCCGTCGCAGCCCATTGCGGACTGGAACTCACCGCCGAAGAACGCTTCCGGACGGCGCTGATCGCCTCCGCCCATATCGACCCCAAGGGATCCGGCGGAGACATCGCCACCAGCACCTGGGGCGGCTGGATCGCCTACCGGGCGCCCGACCGGGACGTCGTACTCGACTTGACCCGCCGTCAGGGAGTCGAAGAGGCGCTCCGGGCGCCATGGCCGGGCTTCTCCGTACGACGGCTGTCGCCGCCCCGGAACCTTTGCCTTGAGGTCGGCTGGACCGGCAACCCCGCGTCCACCACGTCCCTCGTGACAGACCTGCAGCGGCGCACCTGGCGGGGCAGCCCCGCGTACCGGAAATACGTCGGGGCGACCGGCGAGCTCGTGCACGCCGCAGTCATCGCGCTGGAGGACGGCGATACCGAGGGCCTGTTGCGGCAGGTCCGGCGGGCCCGTCAAGAGCTGGTCCGCCTCGACGACGAGGTCCGCCTCGGCATCTTCACCCCCGAACTGACGGCCCTCTGCGCCATCGCCGAACGCGTCGGAGGCGCCGCCAAGCCCTCGGGGGCCGGGGGCGGCGACTGCGGCATCGCGCTGCTGGACGCCGAGGCCCGCTACGACCGCTCACCGTTACACAGGCAATGGGCCGCGGCCGGGGTGCTGCCGCTACCGGTGTCTCCCGCCACGGAAGGAGTCGAGGAATGAGCAGCGCCCAGCGCAAGGACGACCATGTCCGGCTCGCCACGGAGCAGCAGCGCGCGCACAGCGGACGCAACCAGTTCGACGACGTGTCGTTCGTCCACCACGCCCTCGCCGGAATCGACCGGCCGGACGTCCGCCTGGCCACGACGTTCGCCGGCATCACCTGGCAACTGCCGCTGTACATCAACGCGATGACGGGCGGCAGCACCAAGACCGGCGCCATCAACCGGGACCTGGCCATCGCCGCCCGGGAGACAGGCACCGCCATCGCGTCCGGGTCCATGCACGCCTACTTCAAGGACCCCTCCTGCGCGGACACCTTCCGCGTGCTGCGCACCGAGAACCCCGACGGTTTCGTGATGGCGAACGTCAACGCGACCGCGTCCGTCGACAATGCCCGCCGTGCCATCGACCTGATCGAGGCGAACGCCCTGCAGATCCACCTGAACACGGCGCAGGAGACGCCCATGCCGGAAGGCGACCGGTCGTTCGGGTCGTGGCCGGCCCAGATCGCGAACATCACGGCGGCCGTCGACGTCCCTGTGATCGTCAAGGAGGTCGGCAACGGGCTCAGCAGGCAGACCCTCCTGGCGCTGCCGGATCTGGGGGTACGGGTCGCCGACGTCAGCGGCCGCGGCGGCACCGACTTCGCCCGTATCGAGAACAGCCGGCGCGCCCTGGGCGACTACGCCTTCCTGCACGGCTGGGGGCAGTCCACCCCGGCCTGTCTGCTGGACGCTCAGGACGTCGGCTTCCCCCTGCTGGCCTCCGGTGGGATCCGCAACCCGCTCGACGTCGCCCGCGCGCTCGCGCTCGGCGCCGGCGCCGTGGGCTCCTCGGGCGTATTCCTGCGCACGCTGATCGACGGGGGCGTACCCGCCCTGATCGCACAGATCTCCACCTGGCTGGACCAGCTCGCCGCGCTGCAGACCATGCTCGGTGCGCGGACCCCCGCCGACCTCACCCGCTGCGATGTGCTGATCCACGGCCGGCTCCGGTCCTTCTGCACGGACCGAGGCATAGACATCCGGCGGTTCGCCCAGCGCAGCAGCTCCGTCGACATCCGTTCCGAGATGACAGGAAGCACACGATGACCGAAGCGCACGCCACCGCCGGCGTCCCGATGAGGTGGGTGGGGCCCGTCCGCATCTCGGGAAACGTCGCCACCACCGAAACCCAGGTACCGCTGGCCACGTACGAGTCTCCGCTCTGGCCTTCGGTCGGCCGCGGCGCGAAGGTGTCCCGGCTGACCGAGAAGGGCATCGTCGCCACGCTCGTCGACGAGCGCATGACCCGTTCCGTGCTCATCGAGGCGACCGACGCGCTCACCGCACTCTCCGCGGCACGGACCATCGAGGCCCGCATCGACGAGCTGCGCGAGCTGGTACGCGGCTGCAGCCGGTTCGCCCAGCTGATCGGCATCCGGCATGAGATCACTGGAAACCTGCTGTTCATCCGGTTCGAGTTCAGCACCGGTGACGCCTCCGGGCACAACATGGCGACCCTGGCTTCCGACGTGCTCCTCCAACACCTACTGGAAACGGTTCCCGGCATCTCCTACGGGTCGATCTCCGGGAACTACTGCACGGACAAGAAGGCCACCGCCATCAACGGCATCCTGGGCCGCGGCAAGAACGTCGTCACCGAGCTGCTCGTGCCGCGTGACGTGGTGGCCGACGTCCTGCACACCAGCGCCGCGAAGATCGCCGAGCTGAACCTCCGCAAGAACCTGCTCGGGACCCTTCTCGCAGGCGGCATCCGTTCGGCGAACGCCCACTACGCGAATATGCTGCTCGCGTTCTATCTGGCAACCGGTCAGGACGCGGCGAACATCGTCGAGGGCTCCCAGGGCGTCGTCACGGCCGAGGACCGCGACGGCGACCTGTACTTCGCCTGCACACTGCCGAACCTCATCGTCGGCACGGTCGGCAACGGCAAGGGCCTGGGCTTCGTGGAGACCAACCTGAACCGGCTCGGCTGCCGTGCGGCCCGCGAGCCCGGCGAGAACGCCCGCCGGCTCGCCGTCATCGCGGCGGCCACGGTGCTCTGCGGGGAGCTGTCGCTGCTCGCGGCGCAGACCAACCCCGGCGAACTGATGCGTGCGCATGTCCAACTGGAACGAGACCACAAGACCGCAAAGGCTGGTGTCTAGACCCGTACTTCGCGGGTCGTCGAATCGAATGGTTCGGGCCCGGGACGGGTGTCCTGGTGGGCTTGGCGGCGTTGGTTTGGGTGTGTCGATGACTTCCCGGTCCCCGCGGCCACGGTCTGAGCGTCAGCGCCTTGAGTGCGTGGTGACGTCCGTGGTGGAGAAGCGTCTGGGCGCTCTGCCTGTCGCTGCCGAGTTTCTGCGCCGGCTGGATGTGGCTGGGATCGTCGACGGGCTGTGCCCCTCCGCCGCGCGCGCTCACCTGACGCACGGCCAGGCGGTCGAGGCGCTTGTCGCGAACCGGCTCACCTCGCCGATGCCGCTGTTCCGGGTCGGGGACTGGGCTCGGGTCTGGGCGGTGGAGGAGGTGTTCGGCATGGAGCCGGCCCTGCTCAACGACGACCGCCTGGCCCGTGCGCTGGACGCGATCGCCCCGCACCTGGAACAGCTCGCGGGCACGGTCGGCGCGCGGGCGATCGCCGAGTTCGGCATCGACGTCTCCAGGCTGCACTGGGACATGACCAGCATGTCCGTCCACGGCGCCTATCCGCAGGAGGACCAGGACGAGCAGTTCCCGGTCATCAAGTACGGACACCCCAAGGACCGGCGTACGGACCTGAAGCAGGTCCAGGCGGGCCTCGCGGTCACCGGCGACGGCGGAATCCCGGTCCACGCGCGCGTCTTCGGCGGCGGGGCCGCCGAGGTCTCCCAGGTCGTCGGCGCGATGAAGGACCTGCGCAAGCTGGCAGGCCGGCAGGAGTTCCTGATGGTCGCGGACGCCAAGCTGGTGTCCTACGCGAATGTCAGCGCCCTGGTGGAAGCCGAGGTCCCGTTCATCGCACCGCTCCCGGCCGCCCAGGTCAAGAACGGGGTCTACGCCGCCCTCGACGTGGAGCAGGCGACGGTCGTGGACTGGATCCCCGAACGGGACGCGGGCAAGGCCCCGGCCCATCAGGAGGTCTACCGGGTCCTGGAGGACATCCACACCCTGACAGGCCCGCGAAAGCGTGACCCCGTCCTGACCCTGCGACGGATTCTGGTCCACTCCACCGCGAACGCGGCCGGGCAGCAGGCCGCCCGGGCCAAGCGCCTCGCGAAAGCGGCCGAGGACCTGAACAAACTCGCACGCGCGGCGGGCGGCCGGCACTACAAGGCCTGTACGAGGCGCTTGGTCGCGCCTTGGCCGCTGGCGGTCTGGATGCGGAGAGTTACGACCTGCTTGACCGTGGCGACGGCATCATGGCCGTGATCGACGACTCCGCAGGGCTTCACACCCTCGCCGGCACGGTGGTCCCGGCGCTGGCCGTCGCCATCCACGAGTACAACGGCACTGCACGGCCAGATGCCCAGATTCGGCTCCGCGCGGCACCGCACAGCGGCGACGTCTTCCGAGACGACCACGGCTTCGTCGGCCGTCACGTGAGCCAGGCGTTCCGCTTGCTCGACGGCCCCGAGCTGCGCGGTGTGTTGACCGCCAGTGCGTCGGTCCTGGTGCTGGCCGTGTCCGAGAGCGCGTGGCGCGAGGCGGAGCCTCCGGGCCCGGGGGGAACTGGGTACGCCGAGATCCTGATCAGCACCAAGAAGCACGCGGCCCGAGCCTGGGTCGCCGAGTTCGGGGCCAGCCCCGCACTGGCCAGGTGATCGCATGATCGACGCATCGTCCTTCGCTCGCGCCTTAGCCCTGCCGCTGCGGGCCGTTCCAGCGGTACTGCTTGTCCTCTTTGCAGGCCTCATCGGGATCATCGCGCTGATGTGCTCTGTTGATCGCAGGGCCGACGGCATGGAGCTTGCCCGGATCTGGACGGCGGCTGCCTGCGCCATCGCGATCGGCCAGAAGCCGAGCTGGCCCCGCCGAGCCAGCCGAGCGCAGAACACTACAAAGCCACCGAAGTAGTCACCCGTATTTGCACGCTGCCGGTCAGAGCTGCTGGAGTCGCGTCACCGCCTCGCTCAGGACTTCGTCCTTCTTGCAGAAGGTGAACCGAACCAGGCTCTGACCGGCTTCGGCGTTGTCGTAGAAGACGATGTTCGGGATGGCGACCACACCGCAGCGCTCGGGCAGGGAGCGGCAGAACTCCAGGCCGTCCTTCTCCCCGAGCGGGGTGATGTCGGTGGTGATGAAGTAGGTGCCCTCGGGGGTAAACACGCGGAAGCCCGCCGCTGAGAGTCCGTCGACCAGCAGGTCCCGCTTCCGAAGCAGGTCGGCCCGGAACGTGTTGAAGTAGCTGTCGGGGAGACGGAGCGCCTCGGCGACGGCGTACTGGAAGGGGCCGGCGCTGACGTAGGTGAGGTACTGCTTCGCAGTCCGGACCGCCGAGACGAGGGCCGGACTCGCAGTTACCCAACCAACCTTCCATCCCGTGAAGGAGAAGGTCTTGCCGGCCGAGGAGATGGAGACGGTGCGCTCGCGCATGCCAGGGAGGGCGGCGATGGGGTGGTGGACGGCGGTGCCGAAGACGAGGTGCTCGTAGACCTCGTCGGTGATCACCAGGAGGTCGTGTTCGACGGCGAGCGCGGCGATGGCCCGAAGCTCGTCGGCGGTGAGGACGGTGCCGGTGGGGTTGTGCGGGGTGTTGATCAGCAGCAGCCGGGTGCGCGGGGTGATCAGGGCGCGCAGCTCGTCCAGATCGGGGCGGAAGGACGGGGCCCGCAGGGTGAGCGGGCGGCGGGTGGCGCCGGCCATGGCGATGCAGGCGGCGTAGGAGTCGTAGAAGGGTTCGAGGGCGATCACCTCGTCGCCGGGCTCCAGCAGGGCGAGCAGGGTGGCGGCGATGGCCTCGGTGGCGCCGGCGGTGACCAGCACCTCGGTGTCCGGGTCGTACGTCAAGCCGTGGAAGCGCTGCTGGTGCTCGGCGATGGCGGTGCGCAGCTCGGGGATGCCGGGGCCGGGCGGGTACTGGTTGCCGCGGCTCTCGCGCAGGGCCCGTACGGCCGCTTCGCGGACCTCCTCGGGCCCGTCGGTGTCCGGGAAGCCCTGGCCGAGGTTGATCGAGCCGGTGGCCGTGGCCAGGGCGGACATCTCGGCGAAGATCGTCGTGCCCATCCCGGCCAGTCGGCGGTTCAGCAGCGGCCTGGTACCCATCGGTGGCTCCTCACGGCTCGTCGTCAGGGGCCATCCTGGGACAGCCGGGGGGCGGGGACAAGAACGGCCCGCCACCGGCGCGGAGGCGGTGGCGGGCCGGACCGGAGTACCGGGACGGGATCAGGCCTCGTCGGTGCCCTCGCCGTCCTCGCCGTCCTCGCCCTCGATCTCGTTCTGGAGGCCGAGGCGCTCGACGATCCACTGCTCGAAGCCGACCGCAGCCTGGGTCCAGTTGGCGGTGGTGGTGACGAAGTAGTCCAGGTTGACGCCGGTGCCGACGATCATCTGGGCCTCGCCGATCAGGCGGACCACGCCGTCCTCGTGGGTGTGGGTGTAGACCTTGGGCCAGAGAGTCTCGCGGTTCCACTCGTCGATCAGGTCGAGGATCTCGCCCTTCTTCTCCAGCGGGTACGCGCGGTCGTAGAAGGCGCGCACGGCGAAGAGCTCCTTCTGCTCGCCGCGGAACATGTAGTAGACGCGGAAGCCCTCCCAGGGGGCGGTGAGGTCGCCCTCCTCGTCCACGACGTGCTTGAGCTGCATCTGGTCCAGCAGCTGGGTGACCAGGCCCTGGTCCGGGACGATGATCGGCGGCGGGCCGGCCGGCCGCCCGCCCTGGCCGCCGGGCTGGCCGCCCTGGGGAACGCCGAAGGACGGGATGGACGACGGGTCGATGCTCATGGGGGTCCTCTTCCTCAGTGCACGTGGTGGCCGGCAATGAGAGGCCGCCCTTTCCACCTCCCATCCTGCCTCATTCGGGGCTCCGCTCACAGGGGCACCGAGGGGTGCGTCGATCTTCGTCGGGCGTTCTTCCCGGCGCCGAACGGCGCCGTTCGGTGGCGGGTGGAACGGGCGGCGGTCACGGAGGGTGTGCGGGGCGGGGGCGGGCCGCCCGGAGGGGCGCGCGTGAGCCACGTCACGCGCCGGGCGCGCTGGGTTTGCCTGCCGTACCGACCGGATGCGGTTAGCGTGCGACGGTACTCGCTTCGATCAAGTCCCGGGCCGGCCGGGTGAGTTGAGCAGTCCTGAGGTGGACTGTCCGGAATTGAGGGGGGAGCAGGAGTGGGTGGAGCGGCGACGGGGGACGGCGCATCGCTCGGGTTGCTGCTGCGGAGCATCCGGCTGGACCGGGGGATGACGCAGGAGCAGCTGGGCGAGGCGGCAGGGCTGAGCGTGCGGTCGATCCGCGACCTGGAGCGGGGGGTGTCCTGTCCGCGGGCGTCCACGCTGCGGCTGCTGACCCAGACCTGGGACCTGCCGGACGCCCAGGTGGCCGAACTGCACCGGCTGGTGCGCAGCCGGCGGGGCCGGACGCGGCGGCTGCTGCGGCAGGCGGCGGCCGAGTGACGGTGCCCGGCGCGGGCCGCGGGCGGGAAACGGGCCCGAGCCTGGGCGCCGGCCGAAGCCGGGCCCCGGGCCGCGGGTGCGGCACGGGCCGCCCCCGGCCGCCGGAGCGGAGGGGGCGGCCCGTGCGCCGGACGCCCGGCGGCGTTACTTCTCCAGCGGCCCCCGGCCGCGGACGGTGAGGCGGTCGCCCGCCTCGTCCCGCTCGACCAGGACGGTGTCCCCGTCGTGCACCGCGCCGGACAGGATCGCCCGGGCCAGCTGGTCGCCGATCGCGGACTGCACCAGCCGGCGCAGCGGGCGGGCGCCGTACGCCGGGTCGTAGCCGGTGAGCGCCAGCCAGTCGCGGGCGGCCTCGGAGACCTCCAGGGTGAGCCGCCGCTCCTGCAGCCGCTCGCCCAGCCGGGCCACCTGGAGGTCGACGATCCGGCTCAGCTCGCCGGTGCCCAGCGGCTCGAAGACCACGATGTCGTCCAGCCGGTTGAGGAACTCCGGCTTGAACGCGGACCGGACGGTGCCCAGCACCAGCTCCCGCTTCTCCGCCTCCGGGGTGGCCGGGTCGACCAGGTACTGGCTGCCCAGGTTGGAGGTGAGGATCAGGATGGCGTTGCGGAAGTCCACCGTGCGGCCCTGGCCGTCGGTGAGCCGCCCGTCGTCCAGCACCTGGAGCAGGACGTCGAAGACCTCCGGGTGCGCCTTCTCCACCTCGTCCAGCAGCACCACGCTGTACGGGCGGCGGCGGACCGCCTCGGTGAGCTGGCCGCCCTCCTCGTAGCCGACGTACCCGGGCGGGGCGCCGACCAGGCGGGAGACCGAGTGCTTCTCGCCGTACTCGCTCATGTCGATCCGGACCATCGCCCGCTCGTCGTCGAACAGGAAGTCGGCCAGGGCCTTGGCGAGTTCGGTCTTGCCGACGCCGGTCGGGCCGAGGAAGAGGAAGGAGCCGGTCGGGCGGTCCGGGTCGGCGATTCCGGAGCGGGTGCGCCGCACCGCGTCCGAGACGGCCTGCACGGCCTCCGCCTGGCCGATCAGGCGCCTGCCCAACTCCTCCTCCATGCGCAGGAGTTTGGCGCTCTCGCCCTCCAGCAGCCGGCCCGCCGGGATGCCCGTCCAGGAGGCGACCACGTCGGCCACGTCGTCCGGGCCGACCTCCTCCTTGACCATCGAGGCGGAGGCGTCTTGGTCCGCGGCACGCTCCTGGGCGTCGGTGAGCTCCTTCTCGGCGGCCGGGATCTCGGCGTACATCAGCTTGGACGCCCGCTCGAAGTCCCCGTCGCGCTGGGCGCGTTCGAGCGCGCCGTGCAGGTCGTCCAGCCGCTCCTTGAGCTCGCCGACCCGGTTGAGGCTCTTCTTCTCCTGCTCCCAGCGCGCCGTCAGCACGCTCAACTGCTCGTTCTTGTCGGCGAGGTCGCGCCGCAGCCGGGCCAGCCGGTCCACCGAGGCAGGGTCCGACTCCTTCTCCAGGGCCAGCTCCTCCATCCGCAACCGGTCCACGGAGCGCTGGAGTTCGTCGATCTCGACCGGGGAGGAGTCGATCTCCATCCGCAGCCGGGAGGCCGCCTCGTCGACCAGGTCGATCGCCTTGTCGGGCAGGAAGCGGGAGGTGATGTAGCGGTTGGACAGGGTGGCCGCGGCGACCAGGGCGGCGTCCGAGATCTGCACCTTGTGGTGCGCCTCGTACCGGCCCTTGAGACCGCGCAGGATGGCGATCGAGTCCTCCACGCTGGGCTCGCCGACCAGCACCTGCTGGAAGCGGCGCTCCAGGGCCGGGTCCTTCTCGATCCGCTCGCGGTACTCGTCCAGCGTGGTGGCGCCGACCATCCGCAGCTCGCCGCGGGCCAGCATCGGCTTGAGCATGTTGCCCGCGTCCATCGCGGAGTCGCCGCCGGCGCCCGCGCCGACCATGGTGTGCAGCTCGTCGATGAAGGTGACGACCTGGCCGTCGGAGGCCTTGATGTCGTTCAGGACGGCCTTCAGCCGCTCCTCGAACTCGCCGCGGAACTTGGCGCCCGCGACCATCGCGCTGAGGTCCAGCGCGACCAGCCGCTTGCCGCGCAGCGACTCCGGCACGTCGCCGGCCACGATGCGCTGGGCCAGGCCCTCGACCACGGCGGTCTTGCCCACGCCGGGCTCGCCGATCAGGACCGGGTTGTTCTTGGTCCGGCGGGAGAGCACCTGGACCACCCGGCGGATCTCGTGGTCGCGGCCGATCACCGGGTCGAGCTTGCCGTCCCGGGCGGCCTGGGTGAGGTCGGTGCCGTACTTCTCCAGCGCCTTGTAGGTGCCCTCCGGGTCCGGTGAGGTGACCCGGCCGCTGCCCCGGACGTCCTTGAACGCGGCGAGCAGCGCCTTCGGCGTGGCGCCCTGGTGCACCAGCAGCTCGGCCACCGGACCGCCCTCGGCGGCCAGGCCGACCATCAGGTGCTCGGTGGAGACGTACTGGTCGTCCAGGTCGTCGGCGCGCTTGCCGGCCTGGGTGAGCACCGCGATGGTGTCCCGGGCGAGCTGCGGCGCGGCGACCGTCGAGCCCATCGCGCTGGGCAGCGCGGCCGCCTGGCGGCGGGCCTCGGCGTCGACCCGGGTGACGTCGGCCCCGACCGCCTCCAGCAGGGGCCGGGCGATGCCCTCGGGCTGCTCCAGCAGGGCGATCAGGATGTGCACCGGCCTGACGTCCGGGTTGCCGGCCGTGCCCGCCTGCCGGATCGCGGCGGACAGGGCGTCCTGCGTCTTGGTGGTGAACTTGCTGGCGTCCACTGCTGGGGGGTCCTCCCTCGTCGTCCTTCACTGCTGCTGCGTACAGCGCCGCGTACCCGCTTCCGTGTACCGCCGCGCTGCTACGTACAGCATGCACTAAGTTGAGTCTATTCCACTCAACCTTTTTCGGGCCCGGTTTCTGCCCGACTTCTCGGTGAACGCTCGACGGACTGCCGGGTCAGCCCCAGCAGCTCCCGGGCCGGCCCGCCCGGCCGCTGCCCGGCCGGCCACACCGCGCGCAGCGGCCGCCGCAGGTTCAGCTCCTCCACCAGCGGCACCTCGACCAGCCGCCGGGTGGCCAGCTCCTCCATCACCACCAGCTCGCTCAGGCAGACCGGCCCCGCCCCGGTCATCGCCGCCGCCTTCAGCGCGGTGGACGAGGCCAGCTCCATCCGGGGCCGCGCCGCGCCCCCGTACGGCTGCAGGGCCGTCTCCAGCACCTCCCGGGTGCCCGAGCCGGGCTCGCGCAGCACCAGCGGGGTGGCCGCCAGCTCGGCTCCGGTCAGCGGGGCGCGGCGGCGCGCCCACGGGTGGCCGGGCGCCACCACGACCACCAGCCGGTCCGCCGCCACCACCACGCCGGCCAGGCCGGGCGGGGTGGTCGAGCCCTCGATGAAGCCGAGGTCGGCGTCCCCGGCCAGGACGTGCCCGGCGACTTCCGCCGAGTTCGCCGTCCGCAGTGTCACCGCCGTCCCCGGGCTGGCCTCGGACAGGCCCAGCAGCCAGCCGGGCATCAGGTACTCGGCGACGGTCAGGCTGGCCACCACCCGCAGCTTGGCGTCCCGCCGCTCGCGCAGCGCGTCGATCCCGGCGTCCAGTGCCTGCGCCGCCTCCACCACGTGCCGGGCCCACTCGACCACCAGCCGGCCCGCCTCGGTCGGCCGGCTGCCCCTGGGCGAGCGGTCCAGCAGGGGGAGGCCGATCTGCCGCTCCATGCCCTTGATCCGGGCGCTGGCGGTCGGCTGGCTGACGCCCAGCTCGGCCGCCGCCCTGCCGACGCTGCCCAGCCGGGCCACCGCGAGCAGCAGTTCCAGGGCGCCGAGTTCGGGGACGTGCGAGGAGAGGGCCATAGGTTCAGGCTATGCCCCCATAGAAGCCGCGGCGCTACCGGCCGCCGGTCTTCCGGGCGACGGTGGGGGTATGTCCACTCTGGCCGGTATCCGCCCCCTCGCCCGCCCCGCCGTCAGTCCCCGGCTCGACCTCGCCCAGCTCGGCCCCAACTGGTACGCCGCCGTGATGGGCACCGCGATCCTGGCGAACGGCGCCGCCGTCCTGCCGGTGCGGCTGCCCGGGCTGACCGGCTTCGGCGAGGTGATGTGGGCGCTCGCGCTGGCCGCCCTGCTGGTGCTGGCCGGGGCCCGGCTGGTCCACCTCACCCGGCACCGCGAGGCGGCCCGCGCCCAGCTGCTGGACAACCCGGCCACCGCGGTCTTCTACGGCTGCCCGCCGATGGCGTTGCTGGCGGTCGGGCTGGGCACCCTGCTGATCGGCTCCCGGGTGATCGGCACCGGCCCGGCGGTCGCCCTGGACGCGGTGCTGTGGAGCCTCGGCACCCTGTACGCGCTGGCCGTGGCCGGCGGCATCCCGTACCTGATGATCACCCGGCACCCGGTCTCCGCCCTGGAGGCCAACCCGACCTGGCTGCTGCCGGTGGTCGCCCCGCTGGTCGCCTCCGCCTGCGGCCCGGCGCTCGTCCCGCACCTGCCGGCCGGGACGGCGCAGCAGGCCATGCTGTACGGCTGCTGGGCGCTGTTCGGGGTCGGTCTGCTGGCCACCCTGGTGCTGCTGCCGGTGGTGTTCACCGGGCTGTTCCACAGCAAGCTGCCCGCCCTGGCGCTCACCCCCTCGCTGTTCCTGGTGCTCGGCCCGCTCGGCCAGTCCGTCACCGCGGTCCACCAGCTCGCCGACGCCGCCCGCCCGGTGCTGCCCGCGCTGGCGCCCGCCATGGTCGACCTCGCCGAGTTGTACGGCGTGGCGGTGATCGGCGTCGCGATGCTCTGGCTGGCCGTCGCGCTCACCGCCAACCTGCGCGCCCGGCGGGCCGGGATGCCGTTCGCGATGACCTGGTGGGCGTACACCTTCCCGGTCGGCACCTGCGTCACCGGTGCCTCGGCGCTCGCCCGGCACACCGGCTTCGGGGGCTTCAGCGGGCTGGCCGTCGGGCTGTACCTGCTGCTGGCGTTCGCCTGGGTGCTCGCCGCGAGCGGTACCGCGGCCGGGCTGGCGCGGGGGCGGCTGCTCGCCCGCTGAGGCCGGGGCAGCGAGCCCGTTCCCCCGCGCGCGGACGCGCAACTCAGGAGCACGCCGCGGATGCAGGAACGTGCACGGCCGGGATGACGGTGCACGGCCAACCGGCAGGGGTGCCGGGCAGCGCCGACACCCCTCGCGGGCCCGGGCCCTGACCGGAATCCGCCCCCGTCGTCCGATCCGCCGCACCTGCGCCGGCCTGCAGATAACTGCAATTGCGCGAACATGCACTCGGGCGGCACTTGTTCACCGGCCGTCACGCTGTGAGGGTGGAGACACGCCAGGTCGTCCAGGCACCGCAGCCTGATGGTGGCGACTCGCTCTTCGAAACTGACCGCAGGCGCGACACCCCGCGCCCGCGGAACGGGGGGGAAGAGCGCCGGCCAGGGCCATGTGTGGTGATGGCCTCCGAGCCGGACCCGTCGAGGCGTTGCTGCTCCGCCTCGACGGGAGCGCCCTGGCACTGGCGTACCGATGGCGGCCCCCGGACGACCCGGCGTGCGACGGCACCCGGGCCCGGGGGCCCGCCGTCCCGCCCGGTACCGTGACCGCCTGACCCATGATCACGCCGTGCCGGCCCACCGGTACCGTGAGCCCGCCCGGCCCACCGGTGCCGCGACTCGCGCGGCGGGGAGCGCGGGCAGCACCAGGGGAGAGGCATCCGGCAGGGAGAGTGCGACGTGACGGCGGAACCGGCGGTCACGCCGCACCACGGGCCCGTGGGCGAGGAGCCCGACGAGGCCGCCCGGCAGCTGTACCTGGCCATCATCGCCGCGGGCGGCCGCGTCCCCACCGGCGAGGTCCCGGACGCCGACCGGGGCGCGCTCCAACAGCTCATCGACATCGGCCTGTTGATGGTCAACCCGATGGACCGCTGCTACACCGCCGTCAGCCCGCGCTCGGTCAGCGACCGCCTGGGCGCCGAACTGCGCAGCGAGGCCACCCGGCTGCTGGTCCGCGCGGAGAACCTCCCGGGCGCCCTGGACAGCCTCACCCGGGCCTACGACGCGATGCCCCGCCCGACCGGCCGGGCCGGCGGCGCCGTCCACGTCGAGGGGCACGTCCACATCCGCCAGCGGATCTCCCAGCTGGTCTCCGACTGCCGCTCCGAGGTCCTCACCGCACAGCCGGGCCACCGGCCCGCCGACACCCTCCAGGTCGCCCTCCTCCAGGACGTCCAGCTGCTCCAGCGCGGCTGCTCGCTGCGCACCATCTACCAGCCGCTCGCCCTCGCCGACCCGCCCGCCCTCGCCTACGCCGAGGAGGTCACCCGGCACGGCTCGCTCATCCGCGTGCTCGACGAGCCCTTCCAGCGGCTGATCGTCTTCGACCGGTCCGTCGCCGTGATCTCCGCCAACGACGACAACAGCACCGCCGCCTTCATCACCGACCCGGCCACCATCACCTACCTGGTCGGCACCTTCGAACGCGACTGGGCACGCGCCGACACCGCCGAGGCCGCCGCCGTCGGCCAGGCGCCCGCCCGCACCATCGCCGACCGCGTAGGCCGGCTGCTCGCCCGCGGCCTCACCCAGCGCGCCGTCGCCACCCGGCTGGGCCTGAGCGAACGCACCGTCGCCGCCCACATCTCCCGGCTGCGCGACCGCTACGGCGCGCAGACCCTCTTCCAGCTCGGCTGGCTGATGCGAGGCGCCCGAGATGACCGATGAGCCCGGCCCGGCCGAGCGGGCCCTCTACCTCGCCGCCGTCCGGAGCGGCGGCCGGCTGCGCCCCGAGGACCTCGCCCCCGGCGACCGCCCCGCCCTGGCCGCCCTCGTCGCCCGCGGCCTGCTCACCCCCACCGCCACCGGCTGGACCGCCGCCGGCCCGCGCGCCCTCGGCGACCGGCTCGGCCTCGAACTGCGCACCCGCGCCATCCGCCTGCTGCAGCACGCCGAACGGCTCCCGGGCACCCTCGGGCCGCTGGCCCGCGCCTACGACGCGGCCCGCCACCCGGGCTCCCCTCCCGTCGACCCCGGGGCCGCCGGACCAGGGGCCGCCGGTTCCGGGGCCGGCACCGTCGACGACGCCGCGGAGGTCCGCAGGCGGATCAGCCAGCTCGTCTCGGAGTGCCGGGAGGAGGTCCTGGCCGCCCAGCCCGGACCGCGTCCGGTCGAAGGCCTGCGGATGGCCCTCGCCCAGGACCTCTCACTGCTCCGCCGAGGCTGCTCGCTGCGCACCGTCTACCAGCCCGTCACCCTCGCCGACCCCGCGGTGCGGGAGCAGGTCGCCCTGCGCACCGGACAGGGCGCCCAGGTCCGGGTCCTCGCCGAACCGTACGAGCGGGTGCTGGTCTTCGACCGCGCGGTGGCCGTCATCCCCGCCGCCGAGGACCGCAGCCGGGCCGTCTTCCTCACCGACCCCACCACCGTCGCCTACCTGGTCGCCCGGTTCGAGCGTGACTGGGCCCGCGCCACTCCCGCCGGCCGCCACCTCGACCCGCCGTCCGTCACCACCGTGCGGATCGGCCGGCTGCTCGCCCGCGGCCTCACCCAACGGGCCGTCGCCACCCGGCTGGGCGTGAGCGAACGCACCGTCGCCGCCCACATCTCCCGGCTGCGCGACCGCTACGGCGCCCACACCCTCTTCCACCTCGGCTGGCAGCTCCGGGGAGAACGCCATGACTGACACCCCCGCCACCCGGCTCTCCGCCACCCTCCAGGACGCCGCCGCCCGTGCCCTCTACCTCGCCGTCCTGCGCGAGGGCGGCCGGGTCCGGGCGGCCGAGGTCGGTGCGCAGGACGAGCCGGCGCTCCGGCAGCTGGTGGACCTCGGGCTGCTGGTACCGCAGCTGATGGACGGTTCGTACAGTGCGGTCGACCCCAGGGCGGTCGGCCGGCGGATCGGCACCGATCTCCGGAGGACCGGCACCCGGCTGCTGGTCGAGGCCGACCAGGTCCCCGACCTGCTGCGCGAGCTCACCCACGCCTACGACACCGCACCCCAGCGCGAGACCGGGCGCGCCGGCACCCGGATCATCACCGGGAAGTCGGAGATCCGGCACCGACTGGAGCAGTTGACCCACACGCATCCGGACGAAAGCCTGACCGCCCAACCCGGCGCCGGGCGTTCCGCCGACGTGCTTGCCGAATCCCTCACACGCACCCGCCGGTACCTGGAACGAGGAGGCACGATGCGCTGCCTGTTCGAGGCGACGGCCCGTACGGACGCTCCGGCGGTCGGCTACGCCGCCGACGCCACCCGGCTCGGCTGTGCGATCCGGGTGCTGGAGCATCCCTTCAAACGCTTCCTGGTCTTCGACCGCACCGTGGCCGTCATCCCCGCCGCCCCCGACTACACCAGCGCGGCCGTGGTCGACGACCCGTCGACGGTCGCCTTCGTGGTGGACACCTTCGAGCAGCTCTGGCAGCGCGCCGAGGGCGTCAACTGGGCATCGCCGGCCGCAGGTTCCACCGAGCCGCCCAGCCGTCGGCAGATCGCCCGGCTGCTCGCCCAGGGCCTCACTCAGCGGGCGATCGCCACCAGGATGGGCCTGGGCGAGCGAACGGTGGCCGCCCACATCGCCCGGCTGCGGGAACAGTACGACGCCGAGACGCTGTTCCAACTCGGCTGGCAGATGCGGGGAGCCCGGACGGGGGAGTCCGGTGGGTAGCCGCCGCTCAGCCGGTGGCGGCGCCGGTCGGCCAGTAGCCGGGGACCGGGGGCTGCTGCCGGGGGACGTTGAACTGCTCGCCGGGGGCGGTCCAGAAGCCCTCGCGCAGGGAGAGCGCCATGCCGGCCCAGTCCAGCGCGGTCTCCACCGTGTGGTTGAGGGCCTCTTGCGACCAGGTGTCGTCGAAGACCAGCGGCAGGACCGGGGCGACCTGCTCGATGGTGGCGATCAGCGGGTTGTGGGTGATGGCCTCGTCGACCAGGAGGACGATCGGCTTGCGCAGCGCCGACGCCCAGCCGAGCTCCAGGCTCACGCCGGCCGAGAGCGGGGCCCCGACGTAGGCGAACACGAGGTCGGCGGACTGGAGGGCGCGGAAGTCGGAGGGGACGCGGGGCTCCGGCGCGCGGCCGGAGATGGTCCAGGCGTCGCTGTGGTGCGCGCTGTACACGGCGGCACCGCTGCGGAGCAGGGTGGTGCGGAGCGTCGTCAGCCGCGTCCGGCTGGCGAGGGTCACCACGCTGTCGGCCGGCCCGGTCAGTCGCATCAGCGGGGCGGCCAGGAACACACGTGCACGCCGACCCTCAGGGGCCTGGCTGTCGTGGTGACGCAGGTAGGGCTCGGTCATGTCGACTCCGGGGAAAGGCCGACCGGGTGGTGAAGTGGTGCCGGTGGGCGCTGAGGACAGTGGCTTTTGAGTCTGCGAGCGGAAGAGATCCGGCAGATATTTGACGGTACAGCGGCAAGTTCGCTATCTGTGCTGGACCATTGGGAGCGAACTGATCGTCTATCAGTGCGCGCAGCCGCGTCCAGCATCCCGCCCTGGCATCTGGATGCCTGGCAGAGAGATGACGCTCCGGCCGGGGGGAGTTGGGGATGGCACTCTCGCGCGAGGTGCGGCATCATGTGGACGCCAGTGCTATTGATTCGGCCCAAGGTGTTCGAGAGCTAAGGAGGGTGGGTCCGTGTCTGTGCGTCGACTCGTCTGCAAGGTTGCGCTTCCGATCCTCATCGGCGTAGCGGTTCTGACCGGAGTCTCGTCCCCGTCCGACGGCGGGCACGCGGATGTGACCACCACTGCGCAGGCGGCCATTGCGGACGACCTGCACTGGGGCTGAAATCCAGCCGTACGGCCCGATCGGGACGAAGCGGGCGTGAAGGGTGAGCCATTTGCGCTGAGTGGGGCGGGATTCGGCGGCCGCCCTCCCTCAGTCCACTCCCGGTTTCGGCGACCGGCCGAGCGCGTAGCCCAGCTGGAAGAGGGAGTCGACGTGGTACTCCTCCCTCAGTTCCGCGATGTGGCGCGCGAGGGTCCGCTCACTGATGCCCAGTCGTCGTGCGATGACCCGGTGGTTCGTCCCGGCGAGCATCAGGTCGATGATCGTCTGGCGCAGTCTGGAAACCACTTGTTGGGGGACGGAACGATCCCCGTCGAACTCCAGGGCCCGGTTCCAGCTCCGCTCGAACACCTCCTCGATCAGGAAGCCGACGATGGCCGGATCGTGGATGAACGCGGCCAGGTCGTCGTCCACCACCGGGATCACGGCCAGCTTGCGGTCCACGATGATCAGCCGGGCGTACGGCTCGTCCAGGGTGCGGAACTGCCAGCCTTCCTCGGTCAGCTTCGCGACGTAGTCCCGGGTCGCCTGGTGGTAGCGGGTGCTCGCGTTGTAAATCGTCCGCATCGACGCGCCGTGGCGGAGAATCTCCAGGTCGCGCGCCAGGAAAGACGTCAGCATTTCCGCCGGACGGGGGCCGCCGGGCTGCATGGACAGGCCTTCCGTGACCCCCGCGGCGGCCGACTGCTGAAGTCTCTGATTTATCCGCGCTTTCCCGTGGATGTATTCGATGGCCCCACCCGTCGTGTCCGGGGCGTGAAATGCCTCGGCGAGTTCGCTGAGGTCCCCGGGCAGCGATACCGCTCTCGAGAGCAGATCGAGGGCCTGCCGCTGCCAGGTGGAACTCAGACTGCCGGCGAGTTGGGCCGGATCGACGGCGAGCAAAGCGCCCGGGTCGTCGCTGTCGGGTATCAGCAGTCCGAGTTTCAACAATTCGTCGAGGGCCGGGACACCGGCGGCCGGACACGCGCTCCGGGAGAGACGACCGTTCTCGTTGACGGCCTGCAGGTAGAGCTTTCGGGCTTCCTCGGACAGGACGCGCGATCCGCCGAATGCAGCTCCCGCGTGCTCTCGCCCACTCATCTCGGCTCCTAGTGTTGACCGGGAAGTAGTCAACGCGACTGTCGTCTTCTGTGGCAAGAATCCTAGGTGGCGCTGACTGGGTGCCTTGCCGCCCGCAGATCGACCGTGCCGGCCCGATAGAGCACTCTCTCACCAACACCGAGCCGCCGGCACCCCCCCGAGAGGAGGGACCGGCGGCCGGTGGATCGCCAGGTCAGCGCTTGGGGCGCCAGACGACCAGGGCGCTGGACTGCGGGGTGGGGGGCTGGTACGGGACGAGGTCGCGGCGGTAGGAGGCGTGGACGGCGGCCTCGCGCTGCTGGAGGGCGGTGGCGGCGCCCTCCAGGGAGTCGACCAGTTCCGCGACGCGGGACCGGAGGGCGGTGACCTGGTTCTCCAGCTCGATGATCCGCTTGATGCCCGCCAGGTTGATGCCCTCGTCCTGGGAGAGCCGCTGGACCTCGCGCAGCTGCTGGATGTCGCGCGCGGAGTAGCGGCGGCCGCGGCCGGCGGTGCGGTCGGGGCAGACCAGACCGAGGCGGTCGTACTGACGCAGGGTCTGCGGGTGCAGGCCGGACAGTTCGGCGGCCACGGAGATGACGTACACCGGGGTGTCCTCGGTGAGGACGTACTGCGGTGGGGCCGCGGCGGCCCGGCGGGTGCGGCGGGGGCCGGCGCCGGGCAGGCCCTCGCCGACGCCGGGGCCGATCGGGGTGTCGGGGTCGATCGGGTTCATCGGGGACATCTGGTCGTCACGCTCCCTTCGCCGCCCGGAAGAGGGCGGCTCGCGGATCGTCGGAGGCGGTGGCCTCGCGGTACTGCTCCAGGGCGTTCAGCGCGTCACCGGTGACGTGCTGGGGCACCACGACCTCGACGGTGACGAGGAGGTCGCCGCGGGTGCCGTCCTTGCGGGTGGCACCCTTGCCGCGGGCGCGCATGGTGAGGCCGTTGGCGCTGCCCGGGGGGAGCTTGAGCTTCACGGACGGGCCGTTCAGCGTGGGCACCTCGATGGTGGCGCCGAGCGCCGCCTCGGGGAAGGCGACCGGGACGGTGACGGTGAGGTTGTCGCCCTTGCGCCCGAAGACCGGGTGCGGGTCGACGTGCACGGTGACGTAGAGGTCGCCGGGCTGCCCGCCGCGCTCGCCCTGGGCGCCCTTGCCCTTGAGCCGGATGCGCTGGTCGGCCTGGACGCCGGCCGGTATCCGGACCTGCATGGTGCGGGCCGAGCTGGCCCGGCCGCTGCCGTGGCAGTCGGGGCAGGGGTCGTCGACGATCATTCCCCGGCCGCGGCAGTCCTTGCACGGCTCGGAGAGCGCGAAGGCGCCCTGGCCGCGGCTGACGGTGCCGGCGCCGACGCAGGTCGGACAGACCCGCGGCGTGGTGCCGGACTTGGCGCCGGTGCCGTTGCAACCGCGGCAGGGGGCCTGGCTGGTCATCCGCAGCGGGACGGTCGCGCCGTCCACCGCCTCCTCGAAGGAGAGCGTCACCTCGGTCTCGACGTCGGCGCCGCGCCGGGGCTGGGCCTGCCGGGTGCCGCCGCGGTTGAAGAGGCCACCGAAGACGTCGCCGATGCCGCCGCCACCGCTGCCGCCCTGGCTGCCGCTGAAGAGGTCGCCGAAGTCGAAGCTGTAGCTGCCGGTGCCGCCGGGGCCGCCGCCGGCCCGGAAGCCGCCGTTGGCGAAGAGGCTGCGAGCCTCGTCGTACTCCTTGCGGCGCTTCTCGTCGGAGAGGACGTCGTACGCCTCGGAGATGTCCTTGAACCGTTCCTCGGCCTTGGAGTCACCCTTGTTGGCGTCGGGGTGGAACTCGCGCGCGAGCCTGCGGTAGGTCTTCTTGATCTCGGTGGCGGTGGCGTCCTTGGGCACGCCGAGGACCTTGTAGTAGTCCTTCTCCACGTAGTCCTTACCGCTCATGCGTCCACCTCGCTACGCTCGGCAGCCGCTGAGCGGTACACGCGCCCCTCAATGGTTCTCCCCCAGCCTTCGGCCGGGGGGACCCCCATGCTGCGCTCGCTCACGGCTTCCGCCACCTCCCGAGTCCATCGTCACTGTGCTGTCAACAGCAACTGCAAGAAGAGCCGTTGACAGCGCGCTGCGGAGCCGGCCGCCGTACTGGCCGGCGTACGACTCCGCAGCGCACTGGTTGTCAGCTGTCACAGGTTGTCAGCTGTCCGAGCCACCGTCGGACTTGTCCGTGTCGGCGGACTTCGCCTCGGCGTCCGAGGAGGACGCCTGGCTGCCGGGCTGGGGCTCCGCGACGGCCACCATCGCCGGGCGGATGATCCGCTCGCCGATGCGGTAGCCGGGCTGGAGGATCTGCACGCAGGTGTCCTCGGTGACGTCCGAGGAGTAGCTGTGCATCAGCGCCTCGTGCATGGTCGGGTCGAAGGGCTCGCCCTCCTTGCCGAACTGCTGGAGGCCCAGCTTGGCGACGACCGTCTCCAGCGACTCGGCGACGGACTTGAAGCCGCCCGTGACCTCGCCGTGCTCGCGGGCGCGGCCGATGTCGTCCAGGACCGGGATCAGCGACTCCAGGATGTTGGAGACGGCGATCTCGCGGACGGTCAGCCGGTCGCGCTCGACCCGCTTGCGGTAGTTCTGGTACTCGGCCTGGAGGCGCTGGAGGTCACCGGTGCGCTCGGCGAGCTCGCGCTTGGCGGCGGCGAGGTCCTCCGAACCGGACTCGCCGGCGCCGGCCGCGGCGGCCTCCTCGGCAGCCTTGATCACGGCCTCCTCGGCGGCGGAGTCGTCGCCGGGCTTGCCGCCCTGCGGCTTGTCCGTCATGCGGCACCACCCTTGGGCTTCTCGTCGTCCACGATCTCGGCGTCGACGACGTCGTCGTCCTTGGCCTGGGTGGAGTCACCGGAGGCGGCGGCACCGGCGGGGGCGTCGGCGTTGGCGTACAGCGCCTGGCCGAGCTTCTGCGCGGTGGTGGAGACCTTCTCCGAGGCCTCGCGGATCTTCGCGATGTCCTCGCCCTTCAGGGCCTCCTTGAGCTCGCCGATGGCGGTCTCGACCTCGGTCTTGACGTCGCCCGGCAGCTTGTCGGCGTTGTCGGCGATGAACTTCTCGGTCGAGTAGACGAGCTGCTCGGCGGAGTTGCGGGTCTCCACGGCCTCGCGGCGCTTGTGGTCGTCCTCGGCGTACTGCTCGGCCTCGCGGCGCATGCGGTCGACCTCGTCCTTCGGCAGCGAGGAGCCGCCGGTGACGGTCATCTTCTGCTCCTTGCCGGTGCCGAGGTCCTTGGCACCGACGTGCATGATGCCGTTGGCGTCGATGTCGAAGGTGACCTCGATCTGCGGCAGGCCGCGCGGCGCCGGCGGCAGGCCGGTCAGCTCGAACATGCCGAGCTTCTTGTTGTACGCGGCGATCTCGCGCTCGCCCTGGTAGACCTGGATCTGTACGGACGGCTGGTTGTCCTCGGCCGTGGTGAAGATCTCGGAACGCTTGGTCGGGATCGTGGTGTTGCGCTCGATCAGCTTGGTCATGATGCCGCCCTTGGTCTCGATGCCGAGGGACAGCGGGGTGACGTCCAGGAGCAGGACGTCCTTGACCTCGCCCTTGAGGACACCGGCCTGGAGCGCGGCGCCGATGGCGACGACCTCGTCCGGGTTGACGCCCTTGTTGGCGTCCTGGCCGCCGGTCAGCTCCTTGACGAGCTCGGCGACGGCCGGCATGCGGGTCGAGCCACCGACCAGGACGACGTGGTCGATCTCGGAGAGCGAGATGCCGGCGTCCTTGATCACGTTGTGGAACGGGACCTTGCAGCGCTCCAGCAGGTCCGCGGTCAGCTGCTGGAACTGGGCGCGGGTGAGCTTCTCGTCCAGGTGCAGCGGGCCCTCGGCGGAGGCCGTGATGTACGGCAGGTTGATCGAGGTCTCGGAGGACGAGGACAGCTCGATCTTCGCCTTCTCGGCGGCCTCGCGCAGACGCTGGAGGGCCATCTTGTCCTTGGACAGGTCGACGCCGTGGCCGGCCTGGAAGACCTTGACCAGGTGGTCGACGACGCGCTGGTCCCAGTCGTCACCACCGAGGTGGTTGTCACCGTTGGTGGCCTTCACCTCGACGACCCCGTCGCCGATCTCCAGCAGGGAGACGTCGAAGGTGCCGCCGCCGAGGTCGAAGACCAGGATGGTCTGGTCGTCCTTGTCCAGGCCGTACGCGAGGGCGGCCGCGGTCGGCTCGTTGACGATGCGCAGGACGTTGAGGCCCGCGATCTCACCGGCCTCCTTGGTGGCCTGGCGCTCGGAGTCGTTGAAGTACGCCGGGACGGTGATGACGGCGTCGGTGACGGTCTCGCCCAGGTACGCCTCGGCGTCGCGCTTCAGCTTCTGCAGCACGAAGGCCGAGATCTGCTGGGGGTTGAAGTCCTTGCCGTCGATGTTGATCTTCCACCCGGTGCCCATGTGGCGCTTGACCGAGCGGATGGTGCGGTCGACGTTGGTGACCGCCTGGCGCTTGGCCACCTCGCCGACCAGGACCTCGCCGTTCTTCGCGAAGGCGACGACGGACGGCGTGGTCCGCGCGCCCTCGGCGTTCGTGATGACGGTGGGCTCGCCACCCTCCAGAACGCTGACGACCGAGTTCGTCGTACCGAGGTCGATGCCGACCGCGCGTGCCATCGTAGATACCTCCACGGAAGAGTTGAGCTTTACGGGCTCAAGCATGCATGAGGGGCGCGAGCGAGTCAACAGCAATGAGTCTGGTCGACTCAACTTTGCTGCGGCTTCGCACGTCCCCTTCCTTTTTGACCCGAATGAGCGACTATGGCCTCACGTGACTGCCGCCATACCTTGAGCAGCTTCTGAATCGGTGCTAGTGGGCGATAGTGTCCGGCCGGTGGGTGGTTAAGTTACCCACGAGTACACTTGACCGACCTCTATCCTCACCGCCGCTGGAGTACGGAGAAGCCGGATGCAGCTAGCAGCGATCCTCATCTCACTGGGCACGGCCGTGGTCGGCGTGGCGCTGTTCGCTCGTGCCATCGCACAGATCTACCGGTTCATCCGGCTCGGCCAGCCCGTCCCGAAGGGCGCGCGGATCAACGACCCGGTGGCCCGCACGGTGACCCTGATCCGGGAGTTCCTCGGCCACACCCGGATGAACAAGTGGGGCGTCGTCGGCATCGCCCACTGGTGCGTCGCCGTCGGGTTCTACGCGCTGATCCTCACCCTGGTCGGCGCGTTCGGTCAGCTCTTCGACCCGGACTACGAGGTCCCGATCATCGGTGACTGGACGCCGTACCTGGTGTTCCAGGAGCTGCTCGGCCTGGTGACCTTCCTCGGCATCGCGGTGCTGATCGTGATCCGGCAGCTGAGCCTGCCGAACAAGGCGGGCCGCAAGTCCCGCTTCGCGGGCTCCAACATGGGCTTCGCGTACTTCATCGAGGCCGTCATCTTCATCATCGGCGCGGCCATCCTGACCCTGCGCGGCCTGGAGGGCGCGCAGCTGGGCGCCGACCACTACTCGGCCGAGTACGTGGTCTCGTACCCGCTGGTCAAGCTGTTCTCCGGGCTGAGCGTCGGCACCCTGCACAACCTGCTCTGGCTGGTCGCGACGATCAAGATCTCGGTCTCCTTCATCTGGATGATCACGGTCTCGCTGAACACCGACATGGGTGTGGCCTGGCACCGCTTCCTGGGCTTCCCGAACATCTGGTTCAAGCGCAACGCCGACGGCGCCGTGGCGCTCGGCGCGCTGCAGCCGATGACCTCCGCCGGTGAGCCGATCGACTTCGAGGACCCGGCCGAGGACGCCGTCTTCGGCGTCTCCCAGGTCGAGCACTTCTCCTGGAAGGGCATCCTCGACTTCTCCACCTGCACCGAGTGCGGCCGCTGCCAGTCGCAGTGCCCGGCCTGGAACACCGGCAAGCCGCTCTCACCCAAGCTGCTGATCATGAGCCTGCGGGACCACGCCTTCGGCAAGGCGCCGTACCTGCTGGCCGGCGGCGGCAAGGACGCGGAGGGCGAGGAGAAGGCCACCTCCGAGCAGCTCAAGGACGTCCCGGCGGCCGCCCTGGCCGAGGCCGAGCGCCCGCTGATCGGCACCGCCGAGGAGAACGGCGTCATCGACCCGGACGTGCTGTGGTCCTGCACCACCTGCGGCGCCTGCGTCGAGCAGTGCCCGGTGGACATCGAGCACATCGACCACATCGTCGACATGCGCCGCTACCAGGTGATGATCGAGTCCTCGTTCCCGACCGAGGCCGGGACGATGCTCAAGAACCTGGAGAACAAGGGCAACCCGTGGGGCATGGCCACCAAGGCGCGCCTGGACTGGGTCAAGGAGCTCAAGAAGGAGACCGGCATCGAGGTGCCGGTGATCGGTGAGGACATCGACCCCGCCGAGGTCGAGTACCTCTACTGGGTCGGCTGCGCCGGCGCCCTGGAGGACCGCGCCAAGAAGACCACCAAGGCCTTCGCCGAGCTGCTGCACACCGCGGGCGTGAAGTTCGCGATCCTCGGCAAGGAGGAGTCCTGCACCGGTGACTCGGCCCGTCGCCTGGGCAACGAGTTCCTGTTCCAGATGCTCGGCGCGCAGAACGTGGAGACGCTGAACGCGGCCCTGGAGGACGCCCCGGTCAAGCGGATCGTGGCCACCTGCCCGCACTGCTTCAACACCATCGCCAACGAGTACCCGCAGCTGGGCGGCCACTTCGAGGTCATCCACCACACCCAGCTGCTCCAGCACCTCATCGACGAGGGCAAGCTCGTCCCGGTCCACCCGGTCGAGGGCCTGATCACCTACCACGACCCCTGCTACCTGGGCCGGCACAACAAGGTCTACACGCCGCCGCGCGCGATCATGGACAAGGTCCCCGGCCTGCGCCAGCAGGAGATGCACCGGCACAAGGAGCGCGGCTTCTGCTGTGGCGCCGGCGGTGCCCGGATGTGGATGGAGGAGCGCATCGGCAAGCGGATCAACACCGAGCGCGTGGACGAGGCGCTGTCGCTCAACCCGGACATCGTCTCCACCGCCTGCCCGTTCTGCCTGGTGATGCTCTCCGACTCGGTCAACGGCAAGAAGAACGAGGGCGCGGCCAAGGAGCACCTGAAGGTGGTCGACGTGGCCCAGCTGCTGCTCGACTCGGTGAAGGCCCTCCCGCCGGCCGAGAGCGAGGAGCAGCCCGCGACGGTGGACGCGTAACGACCGCCGCAGAGCCCGCTGTTCGACAGTTCTGCTACAACTGCCCGGCCCGGTGGACGCCGAGAACGCGACCGCCGGGCCGGGCTTTTGGGCGGCTCGCACGGCCCGTGTCGGTACGGCCGGTGCACGGGGGCGTGGCGGCAATCGCACAGCTGCCGGACGGGTATTCGGTCGGAAGCAAATACAGTAGGCCCGGACCGGCCTCGTGCCGGTCGACCCGTTCCGGACGGAAGCCCCGGGCGGGTGGCGACCCGCGCCGGCCGGACGGGTCCAGACCGACGACGAGGTGTCGGCCCGCCGGGCCGGGCCGCAGAGACCACAAGGGGAACAGCGCAGACCATGACCGAGGCAATCATGCTGGTCGGTGGTAAGGGCACGCGACTGCGTCCGCTGACCACCCACACCCCCAAGCCGATGCTGCCGGTGGCAGGTGTCCCGTTCATCGCGCACCAGCTGGCCCGCGCGGCCGCCGCCGGCGTCACCCGCGTCGTGCTGGCCACCTCGTACCTGGCCGAGGTGTTCGAGGACCACTTCCAGGACGGCACGCCGTACGGCATCGAGCTGGTCTACCTGACCGAGCGCGAGCCGCTGGGCACCGGCGGGGCCATCCGCAACGCCGCCTCCGGTCTGACCTGCGGTCCGGACGAGCCGGTCCTGGTCTTCAACGGCGACATCCTCTCCGGCGTCGACATCGCCGCCCTGCGCGACGGCCACGTGGCCGCCGGGGCCGACGTCACCCTGCACCTGACCCGGGTCGAGGACCCGCGCGCCTTCGGCCTCGTCCCGACCGACGAGGACGGGCGGGTGCTGGAGTTCCTGGAGAAGCCGGAGACCCCGGAGCAGATCGTCACCGACCAGATCAACGCCGGCTGCTACGTCTTCACCCGGTCCGTGATCGACCGCATCCCGGCCGGCCGGGAGGTGTCCGTCGAGCGCGAGACCTTCCCCGAGCTGCTGGCCACCGGCGCGCTGCTGCGCGGCGTCGTCGACACCTCGTACTGGCTGGACCTGGGCACCCCGGCGGCCTTCGTCCGCGGTTCGGCCGACCTGGTGCTCGGCAAGGTCGACTCCCCGGCCGTCCCCGGCCCGACCGGCGACGCCCTGCTGCTGCCCGGCGCCACCGTCCACCCGGGCGCGGTGCTCAGCGGTGGCACCGTGGTCTCCGAGGACGCGGTGGTCGAGGCCGGCGCGATCGTCGAGGGCAGCGTGATCCTGCCGGGCGCGCTGATCGGCCCGGACGCCTTGGTCAAGGACTCGATCGTGGGCGCCTTCGCCACCGTCGGCGACCGTTCGGCGCTGGACGGCGCGGTGATCGGCGACGGCGCGATCGTGGAGTCGGACAACGAGCTGCCGAACGGCATCCGGATCGCCTGCGGCACCCTGCTGCCGGTCGGCGCCGTCCGCACCTCGGCCGGCCCGGGCGGCTGCCCGGCCGGCACCAGCGCGGCCGCGGCGGTGCACGGGCCGTCGATCGGCGCACAGCGCTAGACGCGGGGCCCTGGAGCCCTGGGATCCGAGGGCCCGGTCCGCGGGTTTTCGGCCCCGTTCGTCTCAGCCTCGCTGCAAACCGGCCCCGGCTCCGTCCGGGGCCGCCGCGGGCCGGGCCGGACGGGTACCTTCGGACCGTGGCTGGTAATCGATACGACAGCGGTGAGGGCGCGGACCGTCCGCACGGCGGATGGTCGGCCCCTCCGCCGGCGCCCGGGGGGCACGGGGGGACGGACGGGCCGGAGTACTTCACGGCCCCGCACCCGGCGGCCCCCGGCGGGCCCGGCGGCCCGGGGCACACGGCGGGGGACGGATACGACCCGTACGCGGCGGACCGGCCCGGCAACACCCGGGCCTTCCCGGTCGGCGACCCCTACGCGGCCGGCGGTCCGTACGGGCAGCAGCCGCCGTACCAGGGGCACCCCGGCCAGGAGCACGGCTACTACGACGACGGCCGCGGGCAGCAGCCGCCGTACGGGCCCGCGCAGGGCTACGGCCCGGACCAGGGTTACGGCTCGGACCAGGGCTACGGCCCCGACCAGGGATACGACCAGCAGCCGTACGGCCAGGACAACGTCGCCGTCTACCGGGCCGGCGGCCAGTCCGCCCCGCACGTCGCCGGGCCCCGGCCGCACTGGCGCGAGCTGTTCACCGGCCTGTTCCGCTCCCCGACCGCGATCTTCGACCGCACCCGCGACCACCAGGTCTGGCTGCCCGCCCTCACCGTCTCGCTGCTGTACGGCGCGCTCGCGGTGCTCGGCATCGGGCTGACCCACGACGACATCGTCAACTCGACCTTCACCGTGGCGCTGACCGGCATCCTCGCCGCCGCCATCGGCTTCACCGTGACCGGCGCGCTCTTCGGCGGGGTCACCTACGCGCTGGCCCGCCAGCTGGGCGGCGACGGCCCGTGGAAGTCCACCGTCGGCCTGGCCGCGCTGATCGGCTGGCTCACCGACGCGCCCCGGCTGCTGCTCGACCTGGTGCTGCCCTCCGGCAGCGCCGTCGTCCAGGTCGTCGGCTGGGCCACCTGGATGCTCTGCGCGTACCTGCTGACCAGCATGGTCCGGCGGCTGCACGACCTGCCCTGGGGCAAGGCCGCGGCCGCCTCGGCGGTGCAGCTGGTCGCGCTGCTGGTGCTGATCAAACTGCCGACGCTGGGCTGAGGGGTCCGACGGGCGGAGGGCAGAATGGGGGGCGGGCCGCGGTCGAGCGCCGGGCCCGCCCCACCCTCGTCGTCCCACCTTCACCGGAGCCAGGCATGACCCTCCCCACCACTCACGTCAGCTTCCCGGCCGGGGCGGTGACCGGCGAGTCCCCGGTGCTCGCGGTGCACCCGCTGGCCGACGGGCGGTACGCCGTCGTCACCGAGGCGACCCCGTTCCACCCGCTCGACCACACCTGGCCCGACCAGCCGGCCGACCTCGGCACCCTGACCGTGGACGGCACCGAGCTGGCCGTGGTCGACTGCCTGACCGGCGCCGTCGGCCCGGAGGGCGGCGAGCTGCTGGTCGGCGCAGACATCCCGGTCCGGCGCGGTGACGAGGAGTGGTCCTGGCTGGTCCTGCACGTCCTCGACACCGACCCCGGCGACCTCGTCGGCCGCACCGTCGCGCTCGCCGTCGACGCCGAGCGCCGGGGCGCCCTCAGCGCCTCGCACAGCGGCTGCCACCTGCTCGCCCTCGCCCTGAACGCCGCGCTCGCCCCGCGCTGGCGCAAGGACCCGGACCGCTCGGACGCCTTCGGCCACCCGGACTTCGACAGCCTCGCCATGGCGAGCTCGGTGATGGACACCGCGGCCAGCACCGACACCTACCGGCTCGGCAAGTCGCTGAAGAAGAAGGGCTTCACGGTGGACGCCACCGAGGAGCTCCCGGCCCTCGCGGACGCCCTGCCGGCCCTCACCGAGGCCGTCAACGCCCGGCTGGCCGCCTGGGTCGCCGCCGACGCCCCGGTCCGCATCGAGGTGCCCGGCCCCGAGCTCACGGCCCGCCGCCAGTGGCACTGCGAGCTGCCCGAGGGCGGCGCGCAGATCTTCTGCGGCGGCACCCACCTGCACCACCTCGGCGAGCTGGCCGAGCTGCGCACCGAACTGCGGCTGTCCGAGGACGGCACCGAGCTGGTCGCCGTCACCAGCCCCAAGCGGGCCTGAGAACGCCGCGGGCGGCCACCCCTCGCGGTGTGGGGTGGCCGCCCGTCGTGCGTGCGCTCCGTGGGCCCTGCGGTCAGACCTTGGTGCGGTGGAAGTTCAGGAACGAGCGGGACGGCGTCGGGCCGCGCTGGCCCTGGTAGCGCGAGCCGTAGCGCTCCGAGCCGTACGGGTGCTCCGAGGGCGAGGACAGCCGGAACAGGCACAGCTGCCCGATCTTCATGCCCGGGTACAGCTTGATCGGCAGCGTCGCGACGTTCGACAGCTCCAGGGTCACGTGGCCGCTGAAGCCGGGGTCGATGAAGCCGGCCGTGGAGTGGGTGAGCAGGCCCAGCCGGCCCAGGCTCGACTTGCCCTCCAGCCGGGACGCGACGTCCTCGGGCAGCGTGATGACCTCGTACGTCGAGGCCAGCACGAACTCGCCGGGGTGGAGGATGAACGCCTCGTCGCCCTCCGGCTCGACCAGCCGGGTCAGGTCCGGCTGCTCCTCGGAGGGGTCGATGTGGGGGTACTTGTGGTTCTCGAACACGCGGAAGAAGCGGTCGAGGCGCACGTCGATACTCGACGGCTGGATCATCGCCGGGTCGAACGGGTCGACGACGACCCGGCCCAGGTCGATTTCGGTCCGGATGTCCTTGTCAGAGAGCAGCACGCTTCGAGGTTACGTGCAAGAAAGGGCCCCGGACGAATCCGCCCGGGGCCCGGCTACCCGTCCGTCCGCCGTCAGGCCAGGAACTCCGCGGCCTCCAGCCGCATCGCCCGCGCCAGTTGCGGCTCCGACAGCTCCCGCACGTCGGCCAGCACCGAACTCCGCAGCCGTCCGCACTGCGGACAGCGGATCAACCGCCCGGGCCCGAGCCGGCCCGGACCGAGGTTCTGCATCGGGAACGTGGTGGTGCTGAACAGGTGCCCCTCGGCACAACGAACGACGGCGCGCTGCTCCATCGATCCCCTTCCCATCCCTAACCCAGTACTCACCCGTACTCACGCGCCCCGGCGGCCGAGCCCCAGGACAGCGTCACATTAGGGGATGTTCCGGACATTCCTCACCGTGGCTCGCCGCCCCGACCCCCACCCACCGGGGCACTCGCACGCGGCCCAAACAGTACGCCCCCACGCCTGCCCCACTGTGCTCCGCCACGTCCGCCGACCCCCTGTGCAACCACCGTCGCAGATGGGGTACAGTGACACTGGATCGAGCGGTCTCTGACGGCTCATCAGGCGGGCGTAGTTTAATGGTAGAACATGAGCTTCCCAAGCTTAGAGCGCGAGTTCGATTCTCGTCGCCCGCTCCATACCGAAAGCCGCAGGTCACATGACCTGCGGCTTTCGTGTTGTCCGGGGCGGGTGGTGAGTCCGCCGTGGGGTGGTCAGTGGGGGAGCGTCCAGGTGGGTGTCCAGGCTCCCGGGGTGTCGGGGGTGGGCGCGGTGGTGGCGAGGTGGGCGCGGAGGGTGGGCAGGGCGGGGTGGGGGTTGTCGCGGTGCCAGAGGAGTGAGTGGGGGTAGACGGGCGTCGGGTCGGTCACCGGGATGCGGCGCAGGCCGTGGCCGGCGGGCCAGACGAGGCGGGTCTGCTCGCTCATGAAGGTGGCCAGGGCCGGGGTGTCGGCGATGGTGTCGAGGAGCGCGTCGGAGCCGAAGTTGGGGCCGGTGGCCTCGATGGTGAGGCCGAACTCGGCGACGAGGTCGTCGTAGTAGGCGCCCCATTCGCTGCCGGGAATGATGCCGGGCATCCAGATCCGGTGGCCGACCAGCTCGGCGACGGTCACCGACTTGGCGCCCGCCAGCGCGTGGGCGGGGCCGGTGAGGAGCTGGAGCGGTTCGTCGAGCACCCGGACGGACTCGATGTCCTCGGGCAGCGGCCGGCCGGGCATGGCGACGGCGCGGAAGGACGCGTCGATCGTGCCGGAGCGGATGGCGGCGACGGCGGTCTCGATCTCCAGCAGCATCAGCACGTCGAGGTCGATCTCGGGGTGGGCGTGGTGGAAGCCGCGCATCAGGCCCGAGGCCGCGCCGCGCGAGGCGATCACGTCGACGCGCAGCGGGCGGCGGCCGGTGCGCACGGACGCGACGGCGCGCTCGGCGGCGCGCAGCAGCTCGCGGGCGTGGGGCAGGAACGCCTGCCCGTCGATGGTGAGTTCGGCGCCGCGCGGGGTGCGGGTGAACAGCCGTACGCCGAGGTCGCGCTCCAGCGTGGCGACGCGCTTGGAGACGGCCTGTTGGGTGATTGCCAGGTCGACGGCGGCCTTCTGGAACTGGCCGGCCTCCGCGATGGCGGCG
Source organism: Kitasatospora sp. NPDC101235 (assembly GCF_044767505.1). Taxonomy (NCBI): domain Bacteria; kingdom Bacillati; phylum Actinomycetota; class Actinomycetes; order Kitasatosporales; family Streptomycetaceae; genus Kitasatospora; species Kitasatospora sp. NPDC101235. The sequence continues at coordinate 124,734 of NZ_JBIWNZ010000020.1, read as the reverse complement.
AAGGTGCGCACTGCTTCGAGATCCACGCCGACCCACCCTAGTGAACAACCCGTGGTTGTGCCTGGTGGGCGAATCGGTTGTTTGACCGGCTGTTGCGCCGCCCGGTTAGCTCGCACCGGTCAACTTCGCTTTGTTCGGTCGGGGTCGGGACGTCGAGGGGAGCACACCGGGCATGGTGGGCAGGAAACGGCTGGGCAGGCGGTTCGGCTGGCTGTGGGCGGCGTACGCGGTGAGCGCGTACGGGTCCGGACTGGGGTTCGGGGCGCTGCCGCTGATCGCCGTGCTGGCGCTGGACGCCGGCCCCGTCGAGGTGTCCGCGCTGTCCGCGGTGGGGCCCGCGGTGGGCGCGCTGGTCGCGGTGCCGCTCGCGCCGTGGGTGGAGTTCCGGCGCAAGCGCCCGGTCATGGTCGCGATGGATCTGATCCGGTTCGCGGCCATGGCGACGATCCCGGTCGCCTATGCCTTCGGATGGCTCGGTTTCGTCCAACTGCTCGTGGTCTCGGTCGTGGTCGCCGCGGCCAAGATCGCGTTCGGCGCGGCCAGCGGTGCCTACCTCAAGGCCCTCGTCCGGCCGGACGACCTGCTCGTGGCCAACGCGCGGTTCGAGTCCACGAACTGGAGCTCCATCGCGGTCGGGCCGCCGCTGGGCGGGGCGGCGATCGGCCGGTTCGGGCCGGTCACCACCGTGGTGGCCGACGCGCTCAGCTACCTGCTCTCCGCGCTCTGCATCGTCGCGATCCGCGGCCGGGAGGAGGCCCCGCGGCCGGCCGGCGGGAACCCGGTCCGGGCCGGCGCGGTGCTCGACGGCTGGCGCCACATCACGGGCGACCCCGGTCTGCGGGCGCTCTACCTCAACAACATGCTCGTGGCCGGCCTGATCATGGCCACCGAGCCGATGCTCGCCGTCCTTCTGCTGCGCCAACTCGGCTTTGCCCCTTGGCAGTACGGCCTCGCCTTCGCCGCCCCCTGCCTGGGCGGACTGATCGGCTCCCGGCTGGCCCGGCGGGTCGTGGCGCGCTACGGCCGGGACCGGGTCTTCCGGATCGTCGGCACCCTGCGCGCCGTCTGGCTGATCGGCCTGGCCTTCGTCCGCCCCGGTGTGGTCGGCCTCGTCACCGTGATGGCCGTCGAGCTGGCGATCATCGTCAACATGAGCCTGTTCAACCCGGTGCTCGCCACCTACCGGCTCGAACGCACGCCCAAGCACCTGGTCGCCCGCACCCTGTCGGCCTGGTCGATCGGGCAGCAGGCGTCCATCGCCGTCTGCACCGCGCTCGGCGGGCTGCTCGCCGACGCCACCGGCCCGCGCACCGCCATCACGGTCGCGGGGTTGCTCATCCTGGCCACCCCGCTCCTGCTTCCCCGGCCCGATCGGACCGGACCCGAACGAACGCGGCCCGACCGCACCGGACCCGAACGAACGCGGCCCGACCGCACCCGACCGGACGCCGTACCAGGCACGTCATCAGCACGGAGGACACCCGCATGAGCACCCAGCCCGCACTCGGCCCCGCACTCGACCCCGCGCACACCGCTCTTCTCGTCCTGGACTGCCAGCCCGCGATCCTGGCCGCGCTGCCCGAGGAGGGGGACCGCGAGGCCCTGCTCGGCCGCCTGGCAGGCGCCGTCGCCGACGTCCGCGCCGAGGGCGGCACCATCGCCCACGTGCGCGTCGGCTTCACCGAGGCCGACTGGGACGCGGTCCCAGCCGCCAACAGGTCCTTCGCCCTGCTGGCCCGACACCGCGCCATGCACCACGAGGACCCCGCCGCCGCCGTCCACGAGCGCCTGGCGCCCCGGGACGGGGACATCGTCGTGCGCAAGACCCGCCACGGCGCCATGTCCACCACCGACCTCGACCGGCAGCTGCGCGAGCGCGGCATCACCACCCTGGTCGTCTCCGGCCTCAGCACCAGCGGCGCGGTCCTGTCCACCGTCATCGACGCGGCCGACCGCGACTACCGGCTCCACGTCCTGTCCGACGGCGTCGCCGATCCGGACCCCGGAGTCCACGACGTCCTGCTCCACCGGGTCCTCCCGTCCCGGGCCCATGTCGTCGACACCGCCGGGCTGCGCGCCCTGCTCCGGGCCTCGACGTCATGAGGAGCGCTCCGTTCCGCCGCCCGTACCGCCGACAGCCGCAGGTCGGCTGACCTGCGGCTGTCGCGCGTCGTTCCGCTGCCGCCCGGGGCGGCGGTGGGATCAGCGGCGGGCGGCGAGGTCCTCCAGGACGGGGACCAGAGCGGCCGGGGAGGACAGGGCGGCGTTGTCGGCCTGCAGCCGGTGGGCGGCGTCGCGCAGCGCGGCGTCGGTGAGCAGGCGGGTGAGCAGCGGGGCGTCGACGGCGTCGGAGGCGGAGCTCAGGGCGGCGCCGGTGGCGGTGAGGGCGTCGGCGTTGACGAAGTGGTCCGCGCCCTGCGGGAGCAGCAGCTGGGGCAGGCCGGCCTGGAGGGCGGTCAGCATGGTGCCCGAGCCGCCGTGGTGGATCAGCGCGTCGGCGCGGCCGAGCAGTTCGTTGAGCGGGACCCAGGGCAGGCTGCGGACGTTGGCGGGCAGGGTGCCGAGCGGGGCGAGGTCGGCGTCGCCGACCGCGAGCAGGAAGTCGGCGTCGACCTCGGCCGCCGCCTCGACCATGCGGACCACCGCGCGGACGCCGTCGAGTTCGGAGAGCACGGTGCCCAGGGTGACGACCGCCCGCGGGCGCTCGGGCTTGCGGAGGAACTCGGTCGGGACGATGCCGCCGCCGTTGTACGGGACGTAGCGCATCGCCAGGCCGTCCGGGTCGCCGCCGAGCGGGCCGACGTTGAGCGCCGCGGTGACGGTCGGGCCGGCCAGGCCCCACTCCTCGTACAGGTCGGATACGTGCGAGGCCACCAGCTCGGTCATGGAACGGCCGGGGCTGGCACCGAAGTTGTGCACCACCGACGGGATCTTGAGCCGGGCGGCGACCAGCGGGGGAGCGGCGTGGCAGGAGTCGTGGACGAGCAGGTCGGCGCCCCAGTCGGTGGCGGCCGCCAGCAGGCCGTCCACGCCGGGGCGGGTGGCGTGCGCGAACATCGCGGCCGCCATGTCGAAGATCTCTTCCTGGGTCCTGTCGTGGTTGATGTACTGGACCTTGCCGCCGAGGCGCTCCTCGATGATCTCCCGCAGGCCCCGGCCGTCACCGATCTCGACGATCGGGAAGCCCGCGGGCCGGATCAGGTCGACCGGCTGTCCGGTGGCGAACAGGACCTCGTGCCCGGCGGCGCGCAGCGCCTGAGCGGTGGGCACCATCGGGTAGAGGTGACCGGCCGCGGAGGGGCCGGTGAAAAGTATGCGCATGGTCGTCTCCTTGCGAAATTCGCCAACAAGGCAGTCTCACCTTCGAAGTTGACGTTCAGTCAATTTGATTTGGGTCACCATGCGCGGTAATCAGCCTTTCTGGAGCGGGGCTTGCCTCTCGGGCGGCGGTGTGCTCCACGCGCCGCTGCCGAGGTCAGGCGGAGGCAAGGAGGAAGTCCCGGACGGTGCCGGTGAACGCCTCGGTCTGCTCGGCGAGCACGATGTGGCCGGTGTCGAACTCGGCGTAGGCGCTGCCGGGCAGGGCGGCGTGCAGCCGGCGGGTGTTCTCCACCGGGACGGTGGCGTCCTGGGTGCAGCCGATCACCAGGGCGGGGGCCTGGACGCGCGGGAGCAGCGGGCCGAGGTCCAGTCCGAGGTTGAGGGCGATGTGCCGCAGGGTGCCCGGAGTCGGCTGCATGTAGGCGGTGTTGGCCTGGACGGCCTCGCGCCCGATCCGGTTGAGGAAGCCGCGGCTGAAGGCGGTGAGGGTGGCGTAGCCGCCGAACGCGGCGGGGTGGTCGGCGAGCGAGAGCCAGGTGGCCATGGAGAGCCGCAGGTACTCGTCCTGTTCCGCGCTGATCCAGCCGGCGGCGGCGACCAGGCGGCGGACCCGTTCGGGGTGCAGGGCGGCGGTCGCGGTGGCGACGACGGCGCCGAGCGAGAAGCCGAGGACGTCGGCGGGGCCGCGGCCGGCGTCCTCGATCACGGCGGCGACCTGGGTGGCCATGGCCTCCAGGGTGAGCGGAGCGCCGTCGTCCTCGGCGGCCTCGCTGCCGGAGAGGTCGGGCAGCAGCACGGTGTAGCGGTCGGTGAAGGCGTCCAGCAGGCCGTCCCACATGGCGGAGCCGGGGCCGGTGCCGTGCACCAGGACGAGCGTGTCGGGGCCCTCGCCGACGACGCGGTACGGGATGCGGGCGGTGCCGACGGTGATGACGGGCATGGCGGATCCTCTCGACGGTGGGTCAGAAGGCCTGCTGGGGGCGGTCGGTCGGGGGTCCGGCCCGGCGGTTCGGCACGAGAAGTAAACTACACAGTGCAGGTTAGTGATTCAACTGCACCGTGCAGTGCACTATGGAAGTGTGGGAACGGTGAGGGACGGGGCCGGGTGGGGAACTGCCAGTACCCGCCCGCCGTCCAAGCAGTGACGGAATGCCTGCCCGGGTTGAACGCCGGGGGGAGTACGGAGGGCCCTGTGCAGTCAGGTGGTGCCGAACTGAACGTCGGATGCCCGGGCGGTGGCCCCGGGGGTGCGCGGGTCGCGCCGGTCCGACGGTCGGAGTCCGGGTCGGGTCCGGGGCCGGGGGTGGCGGTCGATCAACTGGACGCCGCCGAACGCTGCGAGACGCTGCTCCAGGACACCCTGGACGCCGTCCGTCCGGCGCCGGCCTGGCAGGGGTCACCCGCGCGGGCGGGGGCACGGCTGCCGCTGCCGGGGCGCGAGTCGGATCTGCTCTGGTACGTCACCCGGGGCCGGGACCTCCTCACCGTCGTCTCACTGCCCCGACGGGCGGTGCTGGTGGACGTGGTGGAGCGGCACTGGCGGCGGCGCGGCTGGACGATCACCTCGCTGAACGCCGACCGGGACCGCCCGGGCGTCGCCGCGACCACCCCGGACGGCTACCGGCTGGCGCTGAGCTTCGGCGAGTCGGGTGAGGCCGGACTGACCGCGGGCTCACCCGGAGTGGCCCGCTCGGAGCGGGGCCCGGTGCTGTCCGGAAGCGTCGACCGCTGCGCGCCGCCGCTGCCGTACGTGTGCTGTCCGTACTGGAGTGCGCTGGCGTAGTCGACGGCCTGGCGCGGGGGACCGGGGGAGGCGCGGGGGGGGGGCCCCCCCCCCCCCCCCCCCCCCCCCCCCCCCCCCGGCGCCGGGGGCGCCCCCCCCCCCCCCCCCCCCCCCCCCCCCCCGGGGCCCCCCCCCCCGGGCGCGGGGGGGGGGGGGGCCCCCCGTGGGGGGGGGTTGTGGAGGCCGGGGGGGGGGGCCCGGGGGGCGGCGCGGCGCGCGCCCCCCCGGACTCGCTCCGCGCCGCCTCGTCGCGCGGCTTCGGCGCTGCCGCTCCCCCCGACACCCCGGCAAACCCGCCGCCCCCCTGGCCACACCCTCCGGCGAGAGTGGTCCGCACAGGCCCCGGCGAGCCCCCACCTCCGGGGACGTCGTTGATCTCAAACTAACAAACCGCTTGGTTGGTTTGTCAATAGCGAAATCCACGAAACATCCACATTGTGACGGGCCTCCCGCAGCGCCCGTAAGGGCCCTGGACCAGGGATTTGTGGTGCCGTCAGGATGGCCGCCGGCCGAGCCGCCCGCGCCGGGCGAGGGCGGGCGGAGGTGGACGCCGGTCTGGAATCCGACATTCCGAGCATCATGGCAGCACGCAGTGACACCGGTCGAGCGCCGAGCGCAGCCGGGGAGGAGCGCGGGCGGGCTCAGCGCAGCAGTCGGCGTTCCTTCGCCACCGCGACCGCGCCCGCCCGGGTGTCCACGCCCAACTTGTCGTAGATCCGGCCGAGGTGCGTCTTCACCGTGGCCTCGCTGATGAACAGCGCCCGGGCGATCTCCCGGTTGCCCAGCCCCTGCGCCAGCTGTTCGAGGATGTCCTGCTCGCGCTCGGTGAGCTGCGGCGCCGGCGCCCGCATGTGCGCCATCACCCTGGAGGCGACCGGTGGCGAGAGCACCGTCCGGCCCTGCGCGGCCGCGTGCACGGCGGCGAACAGCTCCTCCGGCCGTTCGGCCTTCAGCAGGTAGCCGGTGGCGCCGGCGGCGATGGCCCGGGTGATGTCGGCGTCGGTGTCGTAGGTGGTGAGCACCAGGACGTGCGGCCCGCCCGGGACGGCGGTGATCCGCCGGGTGGCCTCCACCCCGTCCATGCCCTCGCCGAGCTGGAGGTCCATCAGCACGACCTGCGGCGCCAGCCGGGCGGCCAGCGCGACGGCCTCCTCCCCGGTGCTCGCCTCGCCGACCACCTCGATGTCGCCGGCGCTCGCCAGCAGCGCGAGCAGTCCGGCCCGCACCACGGCGTGGTCGTCGCAGACCAGCAGCCGGACGGGAGCCGTCCGGGCGGGAGTCGTACTCATCGCTGCTCCAGGCTCATCGGTGTTCCAGGGGGATCGCGGCGGAGACGACGGTGCCCTCGCCGGGCGTGCTCTCCACGGTCAGCCTGCCACCCAGCTGCCGCAGCCGGGCCCGCATCGCCGGCAGACCGTACCCGCGCCCGCCCCCGGTGCCGGCCGCGTCCGGGTCGAAGCCCTGCCCGTCGTCGGCGATGTCCAGTACGGCCTGGTCGCCGAGGAACGAGAGCGTGATCGCGGCGGCCGACGCCCCGGCGTGCTCGCGGACGTTGGCCAGCGCGCCCTGGGCGATCCGCAGCAGCGCGGACTGTGCGGCGGCGGGCAGCGGCACCGGCGTGCCGTCCAGGTGGAAGCGGACCGGCAGCCCGCTCTCGGCGGACTCCCGCTCGGCCAGCGCCCGCAGCGCCCGGTCGAGGGTGCGGCCGTCGGAGAGCTCCACCGGGGCGAGGTCGTGGACGAAGCGGCGGGCCTCGGCCAGGTTCCGGGCGGCCACCTCGGCGGCGGTGCGGACGTGGGTGCGGGCGGTCGCCGGGTGGGTGTCCCAGGTGCGCTCGGCGGCCTGGAGCAGCATCTGCTGGCTGGACAGGCCCTGCGCCAGGGTGTCGTGGATCTCCATCGCCAGCCGCTCGCGCTCGGCCAGGGTGCCCTCCCGCCGCTCGGTGGCGGCGAGTTCGCGCCGGGTGCGGACCAGGTCGGCGATCAGCGCGCGCTGCCGGGCGGCCTGCCGGGCCATGAACAGGAAGACGCCGGTGGCGAGCCCGGCCACCGCGGGGGGCAGCAGGACGAGCGTGGCGTCGACGCCGCCGGGCAGCCGGATCTCGGCGATCACCACCAGCAGGGTCAGGGCGCCGACCAGCGGGATGGCCGCCTTCGCGGGCAGTGCCCGCAGCGCGGTGTAGATCAGCGGGACGGCGCACCAGGCGAAGCTCGGCGCGAGCAGCACCAGCACCACCCAGAGCGCCATCACCAGGGCCGACGGCCACCGGCGGCGCCGGCCCGGGGCGGGCGGACGGTGGTGGTCGAGCCAGGAGCCAGCCGGCTGGGCGACCGCGAGGGCCGCGCTCAGCCCGATCACCCAGGGCGCCTGCGCACTGCCGGAGTGGTGGGTGAGGTAACGGTTGAGCGAGGCGGCGAGCAGCAGCAGGAAGGCGGAGTCCAGCAGCAGCGCCAGCCGGCCCGCGTCCGGATCGCCGGCGTCGTGGCCGAGGACGCCGCGACGGCCGGCACCGGTACGGTCCGCAGCGCGGCCGGCGGTCGGGCGGGGCTGCTGCACGGGTGGCTCCTGGCTGAACGGGTGGTGCGTGCGCGGTCGGTGCCGGCCCGTCCTGGCCGTCCCGGTCCGCACTGACCTGCATCGATCCCTCGATGGTGACCCGTCCGGCCCGGGTCCGCATCAGCCGATCGGTTGACGCCGCCGTCCACCGTCATGCCCGGACGCCCGCGCCGGACCGTCGATGTGGCGGCCCCGTCCCCGGGCGGAGGATCGGAGCACGCCGCCGGGCGATCCCCCCAACTGTCCGGCGGCTCCCGACCCCCCACCCCACCCCGCAGATCCGCTGAGGAGCCGGACCATGAAGAAGACCTCCGTGCGCACCCGGGTGCTGACCGGCACCGTCGTCGCCGCCGCGCTCGCCGCCGCCACCGTGGGCGCCGTCTCGGCCAGCGCCGAGTCCACCGACACCCCGGCCGTCCCGGCCGCGGCGAAGGCCGACACCCAGAACAAGAACCTGGCCGCGAGCAGCGGTCTGACCATCGACGCCGCCACCCGCGCCGCCCAGGCCGCCCTGGATGCGGCCACCAAGGCCGGCCAGCACGTGTCGGTCGCGGTCGTCGACCGTGACGGTGTCACCCGGGTGCTGCTGAAGGGCGACGGCGCGGGCCCGCAGGCCCCGGTCTCGGCCGAGCGCAAGGCCTTCACCGCGGTGTCCTGGAACGCCCCGACCTCGGAGCTGGCCAAGCGCCTGGCCCAGGCCCCGAACCTGAAGGACATCCCGGGCACCCTGTTCCTGGCCGGCGGTGCCCCGATCCAGTCCAAGGGCGCTCCGATCGCGGCCGTCGGTGTCGCGGGTGCTCCCAGCGGCGACCTGGACGAGCAGTTCGCGCAGGCCGGTGTCGCCGAGCTGGCGAAGTGACACCTCCCGGGACACCTCCCGGGACAGCTCCCCGGACGTCTCCCCGCCGCGCCGCCGCCCGGGCGGAGGGCGGCAGCCCGGCCGGCCCGCCCCGCGCAAGGGCCGGGCCGGCCGGGCCATTGCCTCCTTCGGGTGAACGCCGGGAGGGTCGCCGCAGAACACGGGATGACCCTTCGAAAAGCCGGTGCCACTGTCAGTGGCGCGTGGCAGGCTTCCCGGTATGACGGCGTGGACCCTCAACGACATCGAACGTGCGATCCGCTCCTCCTGGGGCGTCGACACCTGTGCGCCCGAGGATCTGGCCCACTGGCGTCCCGACAATCCCGCCCGCGGCCAGTGCGGGGTGACGGCGATGGTGGTGCACGACCTGCTCGGCGGCGAGCTCATGATGGGCGAGGTGTACGTCGACGGGGTGCGGACGGACCTCCACTGGTGGAACCGTTTCGCCACCGGCTTCGAGATCGACCTCACCCGCGAGCAGTTCGGGCCGGACGAGTTGGTCGGCCCCGGCCGTCCGGTCGCCCGCCCGGCCCGCCCCGGCCGGCTCCAGGCCCAGTACGAGCTGCTGCGCAGCCGGGTGGTCGCCGAGCTGGAGCGCGGCGCGGTCGCCGACCGCACCCGGCTGCCGGCCTGCGCGTGAGCCGCCACCCGGCCGCGGGTCCGCAGGCCGGTCCGCAGGCCTCCTGACATACAGTCGGTCGCACACGAGCAGTGGCGGCGAGAGGAGTGCACGGATGCCCGGGCGGACGATCGGCTTCGTGGGGCTGGGGGCGATGGGGCGCGGCATGGCCGGCAGCCTGCTGCGGGCCGGCCACACCGTAAGGGTCTGGAACCGCTCGCCCGAGCCGGTGGCCGCCATGGTGGCCGAGGGCGCGGAGGCGGCCGACTCGCTCGCCGAGGTGTTCGCCGCCGACACGGTGGTCTCCATGCTCGCCAACGACACGGCGGTCGAGCAGCTGCTGCTCGACCCCGTGCTGCTGGCCGGCGCCGCGGCGACCCTGCACGTCAACATGGCCACCGTCTCGCTCGCCCTCGCCGAGCGGGCCGAGGCGCTGCACGCCGAGCACGGCATCGGCTACGTCGCCGCCCCCGTCCTCGGCCGGCCGCCGGTCGCGGCGGCGGGGCGGCTGAACATCCTGGTCGCGGGCGAGCCCGGGCTGCTGGAGCGGGCCGAGCCGCTGTTCGCCGCGATGGGCGAGCGCACCTGGCACTTCGGCGAGAGCCCCCGGCAGGCCAACACGGCCAAGATCAGCACCAACTTCCTGATCGCCTGCGCGATCGAGTCGATGGCCGAGGCGTGCAGCCTGGCCGAGGCGCACGGCGTCCGGCCGACCGACCTGGTCGAGATGCTCACCGGCACGCTCTTCCCCGGGCCGATCCACGCCGGCTACGGCGCGATGGTGGCCGAGCGCCGCTACGAGCCGGCCGGGTTCCGGCTGCCGCTCGGGCTCAAGGACGTCGGCCTCGCGCTGGAGGCGGGGGCCGCGCGCAACGTCCCGCTGCCGTTCGGCAGCATCCTGCGGGACGCCTTCCTGGACGCGCTGGCCCACGGCGACGGGGACAAGGACTGGGCGGCGGTCGCCGCCGTCGCCCGCCGCCGGGCCGGACTGCCCGACTGACCGTCGGCCGGCCGCCCCCGGGTTCCGGTCCGGGGGCGGCACGGGCACGGAATAACCGGCGTTCGACGGCTGCTCCCTCCTGCGTCCGCACCGCACGCACGACGGAGGAGTCCTGATGGCCGATCAGCAGTCCGGCGCCGAGGCGTCGCGCCGGTTCCTGTTCCTCGACGCCAGCGCGCGGGCCGACGGCAACTCGGTTCGACTCGCCCGGCTGGCCGCCGAGTCGAGCCTGCCGGGCGGCTCCGAGCAGCGCTGGCTGCGGCTGGACGAGCACCCGCTGCCGCCCTTCCGGGACCTGCGGCACACCGGCGACGGCAGCTACCCCGAGCCGGCCGGCCACGAGCGGACTCTGCTGGACGCCACCCTGGCGGCCACCGACCTGGTCTTCGTCGCGCCGCTGTACTGGTACTCGCTGCCGACCAGCGCCAAGCTCTACCTCGACCACTGGTCGGCCTGGATGCGGGTGCCCGGGGTGGACTTCCGCGCCCGGCTGGGCGGCGGCACGCTCTGGGGCGTCACCGCCCTCGCCACCGGGGACGACAAGGCGGAGCCGCTGATCGGCACCCTCCGGCTGACCGCCGAGTACATGGGGATGCGCTGGGGCGGGGTGCTGCTCGGCAACGGGACCCGCCCGGGCGACGTGCTGGGTGACGAGCGGGCGGTGATCGCGGCCAAGTCCTTCTTCGCGGGCTGATCTCCCAAGGCCGACTCCGCGGGTCGATCTCCCGGGTCGAGGCCGGGGCCCGAGCCCGTGCGGACCGGCGCCCGGCGGACCGGGCGCTGGTCCGCATTCGCCGCTCGCCGCGGGGCCGTGCGGTACCGTCCTCCGGGCGTGTACCCGTCACCTGTCGGCCATCCCTCGGTTCGGCGCAAAAGCCTTACGGGTGGCCAGAGTTGGACGATTCGGGCATCACTTCCCTGAGTCCGGACCGTAGCCGGTCACCCGGCTTCCGGACCGGTCGGGTCGTTCGGTACTCTCCGTCGGACTTTCAGCTTCGCGGGGAGTACGCGGCGTCTGTGGCCGCCCCCTCGCGCCCGGGCCTCGCCCGGACACTTCCGTGAGGTCTTCCTTGTCCATACGTCGCAGTCTTGCCCTTGCCGGCGCCGCCGCGCTCGCGTCCTCGCTCGTGCTGGCCGGCGCCCAGAGCGCCATGGCCGTCGGTGCCACCGGCACCCCGTCCGCCGTCGCGCCGCAGGCCGACAAGGCGTCGCACGCGAGCCTCGACCTCTCGCTGAACGGCGTGCCCGGCACCTTCATCGCCGGCGGTGACGCCCGCGAGTTCACCTTCAAGATCGACAACCGGACGAAGCACGACTTCGTCTTCATCCCGCTGCTCAAGTTCAAGAACAAGGCGGGCTCGCTCCAGGCGAAGGACCTCAAGGTCCAGTTCCGGCTCCCCGGGGGTGAGTGGCAGACCGCCGTGGCCGCCCCCGACAAGAGCGGGGAGAAGAACGACTCCGTCCTGATGCTGCTCGGCGCCCTCGGCCCGGAGGGCAACCCGACCGGCGATGACCTGCTCGGGGTGAACCGCGGCAAGAACGTCCCGATCAAGGTCCGGGCCTCCTTCGCCGACGGTGCCCCGCTCGGCCGGGCCGGCGTCGTCCCGGTCGTCTTCGCGGCCCAGCTCGACGACTCCAGCCACCAGCCGGTCGACAACGGTCACCTCAGCTGCGACGGCGGCGCGGGCTTCGTCATCAAGGCGCCCGGCGGCAAGCCGACCCCGACGCCCACCTCGTCGCACACCGGCAAGCCCAGCCCGACGCCGACCCCGACCCAGACGGGCAAGCCCAGCCCGACCGCGAGCGGTTCCCCGTCGGCCACCGCGACCGCCACGCCGACGCAGAAGCCGACCGAGACGCCCACCGACACCCCGACCGAGAAGCCCACCGAGAAGCCGACCACCCCGGCCACCGGTGAGCCCTCCGGCCCGGCCACCACCCCGGCCCCGGCCGAGAGCAGCGGCGACACCTCGGGCCCGATCGACTTCCCGGTGGAGCCCCCGGTCATCACCCCGCCGCCGCTGACCCCGGCCGCCGTCGACAAGGCCAAGGCCGCCGCGGACGGCAACGACAAGGCCCTGGCCCAGACCGGTGGCGGTGACAACACCACCGCCATCGCGGCCACCGGTGGCGCCGTCCTGGTGGCCGGTGTCGGCACCCTCGTGGTGCTGCGCCGCCGCAAGGCCGCCCAGCAGGGCTGACCCGAGGCGCGCCGATCCGAAGCGCGCCGACCCGGAGGGTGCTCCCCGCGGGGGCCGGGCCACGGCTGATGCCGGCCCGGCCCCCGCGTCGCTCCCGGTGTGCCCCGGGCCGCCCGCACCGTCCCGTCGGACGGGTGTGCGAGCGACACGGGCGGTTCTCCTCCGTCACATAGGATGTCCGGCCGGAGGGGGGCGGAACGGCGGGAGAGGACAGGTGCGGGAAGCGCGCACGATACGGACCACCACCGACTACGAGGCGGCGACCGGGCGGATCGCCGGACTGCCGCTCCGGAGGCACCACGTCCTGCTGACGGCCTGGACGGTGCTCTGGTTCTTCCTGGTCGAGCCCAGCGGTGGCTTCTCCTGGCACTACCTGCGCCAGGGCGAGCAGCTGCTCTTCAGCGGTCAGCCCGACGGTGGCCTGTCGCTCTACGCCCACCACCCGGAGCTCCAGATCGGACCGGTCAGCCTGGCCGCGGCCCGCCTCACCGCCCCGTTCGCACCGCACACCGGCGAGCTGATCGCCGAGGCGGTGAGCGCCGGGCTGGGCCTGGTGATGCTGGTCGTGGTCGGCCGCACCGCCGCCCTGTACTACCTCGGCACCGGGACCAACCACCGACGGCTCCAGCAGCGGCTGCTGATCGCCGGGCTGGCGTTCATCCCGATGTGGGTCGAGGTCTCCGTCCGCTTCGCGCACCTGGACGACGTCCTCGCGCTGTTCTTCACCACCCTCGCCGCGCACGCCCTGGCCCGCGGCAAGCCCACCCAGGTCGCGGTCTTCCTGGCGCTGGCGGTGGACTCCAAACCCTGGGCGATAGCCTTCGCCCCGCTGATCCTGGCGCTGCCCCGGCCCGCCTGGCTGCGCACCGCGCTCTGGTTCTGCGCCCTGGTGGCGATCGCCTGGCTGCCGTTCTACCTGGGCAACCTGGACACCATGGCGGCCGCCAAGTTCACCATCCCGAACCAGCCCGCCTCCGCACTGCGCTGGTTCGGGGTCACCGACCCGTCCACCCCCTGGTGGGACCGCCCGACCCAGTTCGCGCTCGGCATCGGGCTCGGCTGCGTCGCCGTCTGGCGCGGGCGCTGGCCGGCCGTGGTGCTGCTGGGCGCGGACGCCCGCATCCTGCTCGACCCGAGCGTCTACACGTACTACACGGCCTCGATCCTGCTCGGCACCCTGCTCTGGGACGCGGTCGGGCAGAAGCGGCTCGTCCCGTGGTGGAGCTGGATCGCGCTGGCCGCGCTGTACGGCGGCACGCTGTTCCTGCCGTCCGACGCGGCCCGCGGCTTCGTCCGGCTCGCCTTCGTGGTGGTCTCCGCCGCGTACGTGCTGTTCTGGCCCACCCAGCGGTCCCGCCGGCAGCGGCCCGGCGCACCGGGTGACGGCAACGGCGGGGGTGGCGGCCACGGCCGCAGCAGCGGCCGACGGCGCGAGCGGGCGCTGGCCGGCGCCGGCGCCTGAAGCGGGCGCGCCCGCGCCCGGTCCCACCGCTTGACCCTCACGCGACGTGAGAGCCGAGGGTGGTGGTCAGCACCAGGGAGGAACTCCGATGACCAGTGAGGGCTACTCGGTCGGCGCCGTGGCGAAGATCGCCAAGGTGACCGTCCGCACCCTGCACCACTACGACGAGATCGGCCTGCTGTCCCCGGCCGGCCGTACCCGGTCCGGCTACCGCCGGTACGAGGACGCCGACCTCGACCGGCTGCAGCAGATCCTCTTCTACCGAGAACTCGGGTTCCCCCTGGAGGAGATCGCGGCGATCCTGGACGACGAATCGGTCAGCCCGACCGAACACCTCCGGCGGCAGCACCGGCTGCTCACCGACCGGATCAGTCACCTCCAGGAGCTCGCCACCGCCGTCGAACACGCCATGGAGGCACGGAGAATGGGCATTCAGCTGACCCCGGAGGAGAAGTTCGAGATCTTCGGCGAGAGCTACCAGGAGGAGTGGGAGCAGGAGGCCGAGCAGCGCTGGGGCGACACCGAGGCCTGGGCCGAGTCGCAGCGCCGCACCGGCGGCTACTCCAAGGCCGACTGGCAGCGCATCCAGGCCGAGATGACCGGGCTCAACAACCGCCTGGCCGAGGCGATCACGGCCGGCGAGCCCGCCGACGGCACGGTGGCCACGGACCTCGCCGAGGAGCACCGGCAGCACATCTGCCGGAACTTCTACGACTGCACGTACACCATCCACCGCGGCCTGGCCGGGCTGTACGTCTCCGACCCGCGCTGGACCGACGCCTACGAGAAGACCGCGCCGGGCCTGGCGCAGTGGCTGCACGACGCCATCCTCGCCAACGCGGACCGACGCGAGGAGAAGCGCGACGGGAAGTAGGCCGCGCGCTCAGGCCACTCCGCGTCCGAAGGAACGCCGGTAGGCGGTCGGGGAGGTGCGCATCACCCGGCCGAAGTGGTGGCGGAAGGCCGCGGCGTTCTCGAAGCCGACCGCCGTGGCGATCTCCTCCACCGTCCCCTCCGGCGACTCCAGCAGCGCCAGACTGGCCGCGATGCGCTGGGTGACGACCCAGCGCATCGGGCTGGTCCCGTTGCGGGCGGTGAAGTGCCGCAGGTACGAGCGGTCCGACATCCGGGCGGCGCGGGCCAGCTGCGAGACGGCCAGCGGGGACGACAGGTGGTCCAGCGCCCACTGCATGCTGCGGGCGATCCCGTCGTCCTCGGCCTCGACCGGGCGGACGGCCGCCTCGACGAACTGGGCCTGCCCGCCGTCCCGGTGCGGTGCCACCACGAAGCGGCGGGCCACCGTGTTGGCGACCCTGGCGCCGTGGTCCCGGCGGACCAGGTGGAGGCAGAGGTCGATGCCGGCCGCGCTGCCCGCGCTGGTCAGCACGTCGCCGTTGTCCACGTACAGCACGTCCGGGTCGACCCGCACCGCCGGGTACCGCTGCTGGAGCAGCTCGGCGTACCGCCAGTGGGTGGTCGCCTCCCGGCCGTCCAGCAGCCCGGCGGCGGCCAGCGCGAAGGCGCCCGAGCAGATCGACACGATCCGGGCACCGCGCCCGTGCGCGGTGCGCAGCGCCTCCACCAGGGCAGGGGAGACTTCGCAGTCGAACGCGTTCGGCACCCCGGGGACCACCACGGTGTCGGCGGCCGCCAGCTCGTCCAGCCCGTGCCGGGCGGTCAGCGCGAAGCCGCCCACCGCGTCCAGCGGCGTCCCGGGGCGGTCGGCGCACACCTTCAGCCCGTACCAGGGCGCCGCCAGCAGGCCGGTCAGCTCGGGCCGCGCCAGCCCGAACACCTCGACCACCACGCCGAGCTCGAACGGCGCCATGCCCGGAAAGGCGTACACCGCGACGTCGTGCACGGGCTCCGGACACCGGCCGATGGTGACGGCCACCGGCCGTGACCCGACGGCGGTCCCGGTGACCGCAGTCGTACCCGCGGCCGGATCGACGGCCGCGGTCCTCTCCACAGCCGTACCCGTTCCGGCACCGACCGGGCCGTCGACGTTCTGCTCGGCCATGCGAACCCCCTGCTCACGGGTGGCGGAATGCCGGTGAGTGTAGCCCTCCCGGCCCCTTCGGAATTCTCTTCGAACCCACCTGCACCCTTCACCCCCGTCACACGTCCTTCGGTACGGGGACGGAGGGAACCCGGCAGAGGGCAGCCGGAACGATCCCCCCGATCACGATCTCGATCAGGTGACCTGACGGAACGGCCTGCGCCGTCACCGTCCCGGGGGAAAGCGGAACGGCGACACGGTCGAGTACGCCTTCCGGGTCACGTTCAGGGAGACCCCGAAGTACGACGTGGACATCCGGGTGGGCGCGGAGTCGAACGGCCACCGGTCCGTCCGGCGGTCCGTCTTCGGGCGCTAGGGGTCCGCCCGGCCACCGGTCCCGGTCACAGCCGAAGGGCCCGGCCTCCCACTGCTCGGGAGGCCGGGCCCTCTTGCGTGCTCGTGCGCGCTCCGGCTCAGACGAGCGAGGCCATCCAGGCCTCGACGTCCTCGGCCCGGCGGGGCAGGCCGGCCGAGAGGTTCTCGTTGCCGTCGGCGGTGACCAGGATGTCGTCCTCGATCCGGACGCCGATGCCGCGGTACTCCTCCGGCACGGTCAGGTCGTCCTGCTGGAAGTACAGGCCGGGCTCGACGGTCAGCACCATGCCGGGCACCAGCAGCGCGTCGACGTGCTCCTCGCGGCGCGAGTGGGCGCAGTCGTGGACGTCCAGGCCGAGCATGTGGCCGGTGCCGTGCAGGGTCCAGCGGCGCTGGAGGCCGAGCTCCAGGACCTTCTCGACGTCGTACACCGACGGGTCCAGCAGGCCCCAGGCGAGCAGTCGCTCGGCGAGGACGCGCTGCGAGGCCTCGTGGAAGTCGCGGAACCGGGCGCCGGGCTTCACCGCGGCGATGCCGGCCTCCTGGGCGTCGTACACGGCGTCGTAGATCCGGCGCTGGAGCTCGGTGAAGCGGCCGTTGATCGGCAGGGTGCGGGTGACGTCGGCGGTGTAGAGGGTGCTGGTCTCCACGCCGGCGTCCAGCAGCAGCAGCTCGCCGGGGCGCACGTCGCCGTCGTTGCGCACCCAGTGCAGGGTGGTGGCGTGCGGGCCGGCCGCGGCGATGGTGCCGTAGCCGACGTCGTTGCCCTCGACCCGGGCGCGGCGCCAGAAGGTGCCCTCGATCCAGCGCTCCGAGGTGGCGACGGCCTGGCCCAGCTCGCGGACCACGTCGGTGAAGCCCTTGACGGTCGCGTCGCAGGCGGCGCGCAGCTCGCCGATCTCCCACTCGTCCTTGACCAGCCGCAGACCGCTCAGGAACTCCTTGAACCCGGCGTCCTTGTCGGCGTCCAGGGCGTCGGCGAGCGCGGCCTCCAGGCCGGCGTCGTAGCCGCGGACGATCCGGGTCGGCACGGCGGAGTCCGCGGCCTTCGCGGCCAGCTCCTCGGCGGCCTTGCGCACGTCGCGGGCGGGCAGGCCGAGCAGCTGCTCCTGCTCGCTCAGGCTGTGCCGGCGGCCGACCCACAGCTCGCCGTAGCCGTCCAGCCAGAACTCGCCGTTCTCGCGGTTCGAGCGGGGCAGCAGGTAGAGCACGAACTCGTGGCCGGCCGCGCCGGTCGGCTCGCCGACCAGCACCGCGTCCTCGGTCTGGTCACCGGTGAGGTGGACGTACTCGCTGGAGGCGCGGAACGCGTAGTCGGTGTCGTTGGAGCGCACCCGCAGGTTGCCGGCCGGGACGACCAGGCGCTCGCCGGGGAAGGCGGCGGACAGCTTGGCGCGGCGCTCGGCCGCGTACGGGGCCTGGGCGACGGGGGCGAGGTCGTGCAGCTCGGTGTCGGCCCAGCCGGACTTCATCGAGGCGGCCAGCTCGTCGGAGACCTCGCCGTAGAGGCCGTTCTTGCGGCCCTTGTGCTGCTCCGGCTCCTCGCCGCCCTCGGCCTCGGGGTTCTCGGCCACCGCGGGGGTACGGTCCTCGGTCACGTGCAACGCCTCCTTGGGGGGTGGTACCGCCGCCCCTCGGGGGAGGTGTCGGATCGCGACACGCGCGGGCGGCCGTGCGTCCATGGTACGGACGCCCGGCCGCCCGTTTGTTCCGGGCCCGAACGGTCACTCGAAGCGGGCCGCCAGCAGCATCAGGTCGTCGGTGGCCGTGGTCGCGGCGTCCGGGTCCGGGCAGACGGCCAGCAGGTGGGCGCAGAGCCGGTCCGGGTCGATCCGCACGTCGCGCGGGGCGTCGGCGGCGGCCCGGCGCAGGTTGGCCTGCCCGGCGTGCAGGGTCGGGCCGCAGCGGCGGGCCAGCCCTTCGGTGTAGAGCAGCAGGGTGTCGCCGCGCTCCGCGGTGAACTCCACCCCGGGGGCCTCCCAGCAGGCCAGCATGCCGAGTGGGGCGGAGAGCGAGGTCTCCACGAACTCGGCGCCGTGCCGGCCGACCAGGACCGGCGGGCAGTGCCCGGCGCCGGCCAGGGTGATCCGGCGCTCCTCGGGCTCGACCCAGGCGTAGACGGCGGTGGCGGTGCGGGCCGGCTCGGTGGTCTTGAGCAGCAGCTCCAGGTCCCCCAGGACGGAGACCGGGTCCTCGCCCTCCAGCACCGCGTAGGCCCGCAGCGCGGACCGGACCCGGCCCATCGCGGCGGCCGCGCCGGGGGCGGAGCCCGGGCCCGCGCCGGGGCCGTCGCCGGAGACGGAGCCGACGGTGAGGCCGATGGTGCCGTCCGGCAGCGGGATCGCGTCGTACCAGTCGCTGCCGCAGGAGCGCTCCAGCCCGGCCGGGACGATCCGGGCGGCCAGCCGCAGTCCGGCGGCCTGGGGGAGCCGGTCCGGCAGCAGGCCGCGGCGCAGTGCCTCGGTGGTGCGCGAGATCCGGTCCGACTCCAGCTGCTTGGCGAGCAGCGGGGCGGCGATCTCGCAGTAGTGGCGGGCCAGTTCGCGCCGGCATCCGGTCGGTTCGGCGGGCTCGTCCCAGAACCAGAGGGCGGCGGCGAGCGGGCCGTCCTCGGGGGTGGCGAGCGGCAGGCCGAAGGCGCCGCCGAGGCCGAGGTGGACGGCGAGTTCGCGCAGCCGGTCGCCGATGGCCGGGTCCTCGGCGAGGTCGTGGGAGTGCAGCTGCGCGGGCCGGTCCCGTTCGCGCAGCAGCCTGGCCAGCAGGCTCTGCTCGGTCGGGACGGTCTCCAGGGCGCCGAGGCTGGCGCGGTCGAGGCCGAAGCCGACCGGCTGGCCGGGCCCGCCGCCGGGCAGCCTGGTGACCAGCATGCCGCGCCGGGCGCCGAGCAGGGCGGCTCCGGAGGCGAGGACGGTGTCCAGGGTGGCGGCCAGGCCGCGGGTGCGGGCGAGCCGCTCGGTGTGTTCGTGCAGGCTGGTGATATCGGACAGGCGTCCGGCCAAACGGTCCTGCACCGCAGCGGACGGCGCCGTGCGTCCGTCCGCCGTGCCGTCCGGGACGTCGACCCGGCCGGGCAGGTCCGGCGGGTCGAGGACGGTGAGCCCGCCTGCGCAGCCGGGTTCGCCCGGCTCGGCGGTCGTCGTCGACGGGAGGGCCGTCGACGGGTGGGACTCGTTCATGCCGCCACTCCTGACGCGGTGCTACGTGCCATGCGAAACCCCCAGGTACGGCCAATGTGGAGCGAGCACGGCCAATGGGCGTGTTTCGCCTCGATTCGCTACTACTCGTCATTGATCGACAGCAATGCCACCACTTCTACACAGGCCATTCGGGGCATGTCCAGATCCAGGACGACGCGGTGGTCCGTTCCACACCCGTCGCGACCCGGTCGGGGGGCGTGCAGGGCTCGCGTACGCGCCGGGCGGACCGGGAGGCATGGAGCGGGCCGCGAACGGGCAGAACCGGGAGGACGGCCCGGGCGGCCGTCCGGATCGTATGTCCGTGCCGCCCGCGAGCCGGGCTGGCCGGAACTCTCTCACTCGTACGGTGGAACCAAGCGCGCCCGGGCGGCGTCCATCCGGTCGCGTACGGGATTCTCGTTCCAAGGGCTGTGCCGGTGCGCGGCCCTTTCATGTCGTGCTCCACACCCGCTCCACGTCGTAGCCGCGCCGTCCGCGTTGCCGCCCGCCCCGCTCCGTGCCGCCCGGGCCGTGCCGCGGCCGGCCCGTGCGGAGGATCCCGACGGACGCCGGCGGGGCGGAGCGAACCGAGCGGTCAGGGAAAGGAACGAGCGCCATGCGTGAGAACCCGAAGGGCCGGTCGCAGGAGCGTGCCGCCCGACTGGCCGCGGCCCTGACGGCCGCCGTCGACCACCGCTGGCCCGTGGTGCCGGGCGCCGTGCTGCGCGACGGCTGCTGCTCCTGCGGTGACCGGGACTGCACCGTCCCCGGCGCACACCCGCACGACCCCTCGCTGCTGGCCGCGACCACCGACACCCGGATGGTGCGCTGGTGGTGGGAGCGGCAGAGCCCGGACGCGCCGGTGCTGGCCGCGACCGGCTCCACGGTCTCGGCGGTCAGCCTGCCCGCGGCGGCCGGTGCCCGGGCGCTGGCCTACCTGGGCGCGCTGCGGCTGCCGCTCGGACCGGTGCTGGCGATGCCGGGCCGCTACGCGCTGCTGGTGGCACCGTACTCGCTGGACGTGCTCGGCGAGATGCTCGCCCAACTCCCCTGGGTGCCTGGATCGTTGCGCTATCACGGGCCGGGCGGCTTCCTGCCGCTGCCGCCCGGCGGCGCGGCCGTGGGGGTCCCCCCGGCCGGAGGCTGGGGGAGGGTGCGCTGGGTGCTCGCGCCGCGGCCGGGTGTCGGTGGCGGGGTCTGGCTGCCGCAGGTCGGGCCGCTGCTGGGGGAGTTGGTGGAGGCGACGGTCCGGCTGGACAGCGGACGCTCGGCCTACTGAGGATCACCGGGTCCGGGCGGGGCGTCGAGGCCGTCCGCCGGGGCGTTCCGGAAAAACAAAAGATCCGGCCGCTGGCGACGGGGGATGCACCAGCGGCCGGACTCTTTAGACAGTAACAAGGATCCGCGCCCGCGCCAATTTCCAAGACGCCCTGCACGCCCGGAAATTGCGCGTTCACCGTGGCAATGTGACGCGTATCACGCAGATCCGGTGCGCTTTAGTTCAAGGTGACCTGACGGTTCACCAGGTTCGCGCGGGCGCGCCGCTCCTCGGCGGTCAGCGGGGTTCCGTCGGCGAGCACGGCGGCGAGCCGCTCGGCGAACTCGGCGGCCGGCTTCTCGCAGTCGGCGGCGGTCATCGCGAGCGGGAGGTCCCACACCGGGACGGTCAGGCCGTGCGCGCGGAAGGAGCCGACCAGACGGGTGTCCGCGCCGAGCGAGGCCTCGCCGGCCGCGTTCAGCCGGGCCAGCGCGTCCAGCAGCTGCTCCTCGGGCACGGTCATCACCCAGCGCAGGTGGTTCTTGTCCGGAGTGCCGCACCAGTAGGCGGAGTCCACGCCGGCGAGCTTCTCGGTCGGGATGGCCGAGGCGTTGGCGCGCTCCAGGGAGGCGGCGACCTCGCCGGTGGCGGACTCGGCGTCCTCCAGCCAGAACTCGAAGCCGGTGTGCACGGTGGGCGTGAACGCGGCGGTGGTGTCCAGCAGGTCCTGCAGGCGGCGCCCGCCCGGGACGGTCCGGCGGGCCGGCACCGGGCTGCCCGGCTCGGTGGCCAGGGCCAGCTCCAGGGCGTCCGCGAGGTCGCGGCTGAGGTCGCCGGAGGCGGACTGGGTCTGCAGGCCGAGCAGGATCGAGCCGTCCTGGCGGCGCAGGGCCGGCCAGGCCAGCGGCAGCACGGTGGCCAGGGTCACCGACGGGACGTCGCCGGTCGCGCCCTCGGCCACCCCGGCGGCCAGCGTCAGCGGCACCGTGGCGGCGGGCACCAGCTCGCGCAGCGCCACCCAGTCGGCCTCGCCCGGCAGGCCCTCGAACGGGCGGTGCACCAGCTCCTGCACCGCGTGCGAGGCCTCCCGGCCGTGACACGCCTTGTACCGGCGGCCCGAGCCGCAGGGGCAGTCCTCGCGGGCCCCGACCACGGGGATCTCGCCCGTGACGGCGGTGGTGGACTGGCGCTGCGGCGCCTTCTTGGCGGCCTTCTTGCCCATGCTGCGGCTCTCCCGGGAACGGTGGTTCTGTGTTCCGGGAAGCCTAACGACACATTCCCCGGGCCCGGCTCACGCGCTACGGGCATCGCCCCCGGTGTGCCGGGCGTGCCGGGCCCGGGCGGGCAGCGCCGCCCAGACCGTGACCTCGCCCGGGGCGTCGCGCACGCCCCAGTCGCTGGCCAGCTGGTCCACGATGCTCAGGCCGCGGCCGCCGCGGGAGGTCAGCGAGGGACTCGCGGGCAGCGGCCGGGTGGCCGCCCCGCCGTCCGTGACCTCCAGGGTGAGCACCCCGTCGGCGTGCATCTGCCAGCGGATCAGCACCCCGCCGTGCGGCTCGTCCGGGCCCTCGGCGGACTCCCGGCCGCCCTGCGCGGAGTGCGCCCCGGACGGGAGGCCGACCAGCACCTGTCCGAGCACCTCGGCCCGGGCGCTGCGGCCCAGTGCCGGCAGCGGGCCGAGCGGACGGGCGTACCGACAGGCGTTGCTCAACAGCTCGGAAAGGATCAGAACAGCATCATCGATGACCGGTTCCGGTATCTGCCGGTCACCCAGATCTCGACGCAGTCGGCGCCGTGCGACCCCGACACTCGCTGGGCCGTGCGGCACTGCCATGGTCGATGAGGTCGGCCCAACTCCTGTGGGCACAGTACGCGCCACCATCAACGCCACCCCCGGACCTCCTTCAGCGTATGCCGAGGGAGAGATGCCCCTTGGTAATGCGTCGGAAACGAGCACCGGACGATCCCGCGAGCCCATTTCGAGTGCGGCAACCGACGGTCGACATCAGGTCATTCCGCGCTCACCCTCTGTCGCCCGGATGCAAGAATTCCGGCAATTTCGTGCGAGGAAGGTTTGACTGCCGACCAGCATGATCGGATCGGACGGGTATGGCCTTCGGCGCGTCGGCGGATCACCGTCCGAGCTGCGCCAGCACCTCCGCGGGCCGGTTGGTGATGATCGCCGACACTCCGAGCTCCAGGCAGAGCTCGACGTCGGCCGGCTCGTCCACCGTCCACACGTGCACCTCGTGCCCCAGCTCGCGCAGCCGGGTCACCAGCTGCGGGCGGGCCCGCACCAGCTCGATGCCCGGGCCCGCGATCCGCGCCCCGCCCGGCAGCGGCGAGCCGGCGCGCAGGCGGCCGATCAGCGGCAGGGTCCGCTCGAACAGGAAGACCTGACGGTACTCCGGCGCGGCGGCGGCCACCCGGTTCAGCGCGACCGAGGAGAAGCTCATGATCCGGGCGGACGGGCGGTCGCCGTCCCGGGTCGCGCCGATCCTGAACCGCTCCAGCGTCCGCAGCAGTTCGGCCTCCACCCGGCCCCGGAAGCGCACCGGGTGCTTGGTCTCGATCGCCAGGTCCACCGGGCGGCCGCACTCCACCACCAGCTCCAGCAGCCGCTCCAGCCGCAGCACCCCGCGCAGCTCCGGGTCGGTGCTGGGGCGGCCGGTCTTCCAGGCGCCGAAGTCGTACGCCTCCAGCTCGGTGAGGGTCATGGCCGAGACGGTGCCGCGGCCGTTGGAGACCCGGCCGATCCGGCGGTCGTGCACGCAGACCAGCGCGCCGTCGGCGGTGACCCGGACGTCGCACTCCAGCGCGTCCGCGCCCTCGTCGAGCGCGCGCCGGTAGGCCGCGAGGGTGTGCTCGGGCAGGGCGTGGGAGGAACCGCGGTGGGCGATCACCTGGACGGGGGGCACGGTGCGCGCCGTCGTCGAGGACAGGTCTGGGCTGGTCACAGGGCCAACGATAGGCGGCGGAGGTGAAGCGCGGACAAAGACGGCCCCAACCCGTGGGGCCGTCTGCGCCTGCGCTTGCCCGGTCTCCTCAGCGGCGGTTGGCGCGGCGGCTGAGCGGGGTGAGCGCCCAGGTGGCCAGGGCGGGCACCAGGAAGGCGAACAGCGAGGCGGAGGTCCACTCCTGCGGGGTGAAGTGCAGCGCCTCCTGGGCGGAGGTCCAGAAGTCCGTCCACCAGTCGGCCACCTTGGTCGGCGCGATGAACTGGTAGACCGCGAAGCCCAGCGCCCACGGCAGCAGCATCAGCCAGCGGGACGGCGCGTCGGCGGAGAGGTCCCAGCCGCGCCGGCCGGCGCCGAGGAAGTAGTCCACCGCGAGCACCGCCAGCAGCGGCACGAACACCGAGCCGATCAGGCCGAGGAAGCCGTAGTAGGTGTCGGTGAACTCGTCGATCTGCAGCGCCAGCACGGTGGTCAGTGCGCCGATCGCGCCGGAGAGCACCCGGCGGTCCACCTTCGGCAGCAGGTTCTGCACCGACATCGCGGTCGAGTACACGTTGGCGAAGGACTGGTCGGTCTCGCGCAGCACCAGCACCAGCAGGAACAGCCAGCCCGCCCAGACCCCGAGGAAGGAGTCGAAGATCCGGTTCGGGTCGCCGTCCGACTGCAGCAGCGCCATCAGGCCGAGCACGTAGCACCAGACCTGGGCGATCGTGTAGCCGGAGAAGCTGCCCCAGAACGCCGAGCGCGGGGTACGCGAGTGCCGGGTGTAGTCGGCGGCCAGCGGGACGAAGGAGACCGACACCGCGATCATCGCGTCGGTGGCGCCCAGGAAGCCGTGCCAGTTGCCCGCGCCCGGGTCCGGCACGCCCTGGCGGCCCAGCTGGACGGTGAAGTACACCATCGCCACCGCGACCGCCCCGGCCACGAAGCGGCGCAGCACCGCGATCGAGCCCAGCGGCCAGATGGTCAGCGCGGTGGTCAGCGCGCCGGCGAGCAGGACGAACAGCCAGCGGTAGCCGGCGGTGTGCGCGACGGTCTGCGCGCCCGCCGAGATGGTCAGCAGCTCGAACACGCCCCAGCCGACGCACTGCACGATGTTCAGCACCGTCGGCAGGTAGGACAGCCGGGTGCCGAACAGCCCGCGCAGGTTCGCCATCGCGGGGGCGCCGGTGCGGGCGCCGATCAGTGCGGCCACGCCGAGCATCGCGGTGCCGACCGCCGTACCGATCGCGATCGCGGTCACCGCGGCGGCCAGCGACAGCTCACTGCCGGGGGCGCCGAGCACGGTGGCGGCGGTGGAGAAGCCGATCAGGCTGACGCCCAGGTTCATCCAGAGCGCGAAGTGGTCCCGGAAGCGCAGCGTGCGCGGCGGCTCGGTGTCCAGGACCAGGGGGGCCTCGGGGCGCTCCAGGACGGCGGTCGCACTCGAAGAGGTGGCGTTCGCGCCCGAAGAAGAGGATGGCGAAGCAGGCGGCATGGCCGATACTCCCTACGCCGGCATTACCCGGACAGGTTCCGGCGGTCAGCGCCCCCTCGAACGTCCGCCACTCGTGTGGCGTACGGTCGACATGCGCACTCTCAGCCTGGTGGGTCCAAGCTCCCGCGTGTCAGTTTGGAGCGACAGGCTAACCGGCACGGGGGCGAACGCCCAAGGCCGAGGGAGTCGCGGTCCATCGCGGGACGTCCGGCGGGGGAGGGGAGCCTCGGCCGCCGGTACCGGCGTCGGTGCCGGCTAAGGATTCTTATGAGTTCTTCAGAGGGGTCCTTACGGCAATCGAATCGACAGTGCGAAAAACTATGGTCCTTGGTTCTGCCAGCTATGGAGGTCGTCCGTGAGCACCGAGCGCGAGGTTGGGCCCACCGGGCCGCAGGGGGAGCAGCCCGCCGGCCGGGGAGCGGCCGAGTCCGCTTCCGAGGGCCCCGCTCAGGGCGGGCACCAGCCGACCATGGCCTTCCGGCGGGTGCCCGAGCCGGAGGCGGGTGCCGTCGAGGCCGGTGCCGTCGAGTCCGGGCAGGGCCCGGTCGACGCGCCTTCGGCCGAGGGCGGGCACAAGCCGACCGTCGCCTTCACCAAGGTGCCCGCACCGGAGGCCCCCGCCGCCCCCGTGGCCCCCGTGCCGCCCGTGGCGCCTGCCGCGCCCGCCGCCGAGGAGCCTGCCGTCGACCCGGCCACCGGCTACATCGACGCGCCGCCGCCCGTCCTGCCGCCCGCCCCGCAGGCCCCGGCCCTGCCGCCGGTCGGCAACCCGTACGCCACCCCGACCCACGGGGTCCCCGCCGTCGGCGCGCACGAGGGGTACGGCGCCGCTCCGGCCGTTCCCGCCGCCCCCGCCGCGCACGGCCACCACCCCTTCGGGGCCGGCCAGCCGCTCGGTGGCTGGGGCCCCACCCACGACTCCACCTCCGGCGGCGCGGGCCACCCCGGTGGCCCGGCGGGCCCGCTCGGCTACCCGGCGGACTACCCCGGCGGTCCGGCCGGCCCCGGCGCGCGCAAGAAGCGCGGCGGCCTGGTCGCCCTGATCGCGGCCGTCGCGCTGGTCGCCGGTGTGGCCGGCGGCACGCTCGGCGTGACCGTCGCCAACCGCGCCGACAGCAGCAGCTCCCCGAACGACCACCGCAGCACCACCGTCCAGGCCAGCGACACCCAGAAGAACGAGGCCGCCCCCGGCTCGATCGCCGCCATCGCGCAGAAGGCGCTGCCCAGCGTCGTCACCATCAAGGCGCAGGGCAACGGCGAGTCGGGCACCGGCACCGGCTTCGTCTTCGACACCGAGGGCCACATCCTCACCAACAACCACGTGGTGGCGCCGACCCTCAACGGCGGCAAACTGACCGTCAAGTTCGCCGACGGCACCTCGTACAGCGCCTCGGTGCTGGGCCACGCCGAGGGTTACGACGTCGCCGTGGTCAAGATCGACAACCCGCCCAAGAGCAAGCTGGCCCCGCTGCCGCTGGCCGACTCCGACAAGGTCAACGTCGGCGACGCCACCATCGCGATCGGCGCGCCGTACGGCCTGGAGTCCACCGTCACCAGCGGCATCATCAGCGCCAAGGACCGCCCGGTGGCCTCCGGCGACGAGACCGGCTCGCAGGCCTCGTACATGAACGCCCTCCAGACCGACGCCTCGATCAACCCCGGCAACTCCGGCGGCCCGCTGCTCGACTCCGGCGGCGCGGTGATCGGCATCAACTCGGCGATCCAGTCCAACGCTTCCGCCAACGGCCGGGCCGGCAGCATCGGCCTGGGCTTCGCCATCCCGATCAACCAGGCCAAGTGGGTCGCGGACACCCTGATCAAGACCGGCAAGCCGGTCTACGCCAAGCTCGACGTGCTGCGCAACGACGACTACAAGGGCGACGGCGCGCAGATCCAGACCAAGGACATCCAGGGCCAGCCCGCCGTCACCCCCGGCGGCGCGGCCGACAAGGCCGGCCTCAAGCCGGGCGACGTCATCACCAAGCTCGGCGGCGTCCCGATCGAGAACGGCCCCGCCCTGGTCAGCCGGATCTGGACGCACAAGCCCGGCGAGACCGTCGACGTCGAGTACACCCGCAACGGCCAGACCTTCAACACCAAGGTCACCCTCGGCCAGCGCGAGGGCGACCAGTGACCCCCGCCCGCGCCGAAAGGTGTGCGCCGAACCCCGCCGGACCCGTTAGGCTGACCTCCGCCTGGAGAGCTGCCCGAGCGGCCTAAGGGAACAGTCTTGAAAACTGTCGTGCGGTGACCCCGTACCGTGGGTTCGAATCCCACGCTCTCCGCCGGTAGGAGAACCACCTGCTCAGGGCGGGTGCCGAGACCACTCGGCACCCGCCCTCGGTGTTTCCCCGGTGGCCGCGGTCGCCGGCTGTGGAGCGGCCGGGAAACGGATGCGGGCGGCCGGGTTGACCCTGACACGGTGGCAGGGGATGGAGTGGTCGCATCATGTTGAACATCGGAGACTTCGCCAGCCACGGCCGGGTGTCGGTGCGGATGCTGCGCCACTACGACGCGATCGGGCTGCTGCGGCCCGCTCGCGTGGACCCGGTCAGCGGGTACCGCTTCTACGAGGCGTCCCAACTCGCCCGGCTCAACCGGGTGATCGCGCTCAAGGAGCTCGGCTTCACGCTGCAGCAGGTGCGCGCCGTCCTGGACGAGCAGGTGGACGCGGCCGAACTGCGCGGGATGCTGCGGCTGCGGCGGGCCCAGCTCGCCGAGGCGATCGCGGCCGACGAGCTGCGGCTGACCCGGGTGGAGGCGAGGCTCCGGACGATCGAGAGTGAGGGGACCATGTCCACGCACGATGTTGTGGTGAAGTCGGTGCCGGCCGTCCGGGTGGCCCAACTGGCCGGTGTGGCCGCGAGTTACGAGCCGGAGGACATCGGACCGGTGATCGGGCCGCTGTTCGCCGAGCTGTGCCGGCGGCTGGCCGAGGCCGGGATCGAGGCGACCGGCCCGTCCGTCGCCCGCTACCAGGACGCGCCGGAGGGCAACGGCTCGGTGCTGGTCCTGGTCGCCGTCCCGGTCGGCCCGTCGGTGCGGCCGGACGCGCACGACTTCGAGGTGCTCGACCTGCCGCCGATCGAGGAGGCGGCGACGATCGTGCACCGCGGTCCGATGGACGAGGTGCTGGGCACGGTCCAGGAACTGGCCCGCTTCATCGAGGGGAACGGCTACCGCTCGGCTGGCTACGCCCGGGAGCTGTACCTGGAGTGCCCGGAGGACCGGGCCGGATGGGTCACCGAGCTCCAGGAGCCGGTGGTCCGCCGGTAGCGGTGGTTGCCCTCGACCAGGTCGAGGGCCCTAGCGTCGCCCGGCATGACCACCGCCTCCACCACCAGCGGCTCCGGCCCGTCGCCGCGGGCTGCGCTGCCCCGGACGTACCTGCTCTGGCTGGCCGGTGTCCAGGCCGGACTGCTGGGCGACGCCGCGCTGTACTTCGGCCTCGGCTGGGCCGCGTCCGCGCACGGTGGTGGAGCGGCCGGACTGGTCCTGACGGCGATCACGGTGCCGCGCACCGCGCTGGTCCTGCTGGGCGGTGCGGTCGCGGACCGGTTCGGCGCCCGTCGGGTGATGATCGTCGGGGACACGGTGATGCTGGCCGCGACCGTCGCGTTGGCGCTGGTGGCGGCAGACCGGGGGACGCCGCTGTGGCTGCTGGTCGCGGCGGCCGCCGTGATCGGGACGGTGGACGCCTTCCACCTCCCGGCGAGCGGTTCGATGCCGCGCCGGCTGGTACCCGCCGACCGGCTGCCCCGGGCACTCGCCCTGCGGCAGGCCGGCGGGCAGACCGCCGTCCTGCTCGGGGCGCCGCTGGGCGGCCTGCTGGTCGCGGGCGGCGGACTGTCCGGCGTGGCGCTGGCGGACGCGGCGAGCTTCGGGGTCGTCCTGCTGGTCCTGCGGCGGGTGCGCCCCCGGGCGGACGGGCCGTCCGGTCCACGGGCCGGCCTGCTGCGCGACGCGGCGTCCGGCGTCCGGCTCGCCCTGGCGGACCCGCTGCTGCGGGCCGCGCTGCTGCTCACCGGCGTGGCGGCCGGGGCACTGCTGCCGGTGGTGTCACTGCTCGGCCCGCTGCTCGCCCGGGCGCACGGCTGGGCGGCCGGAACGGCGGGACTGGTGAGCGCCGGGCAGGCGGCCGGGGTACTGGCGGTGGCCGGCCTGGTCGCCCGGCGGGGCGCGCTTCCCCGGGCCGGGGTGGGGGCGGCGGCCGGGCTCTGTGCGGCGTCGGCGGGGATCGCGCTGCTGGCGGCGGCCGCGGGACCGGCGGCGGCGGTGGCCGGCAGTACGGTGGCGGGTCTCGGCTCGGGGCTCTTCGCCTGCCACCTCGGCCCGCTGGTGCTGACCGGCGCGCCGCAGACCCATCTCTCGCGCGTCCAGGCCCTGTTGACGCTCGTGCAGAGCCTGGCCCTGGTGCTCTCGAACGTCCTGCTGGGCCTGCTCTCGGACGCGATGGGTGCCGCCCTGCCGACCCTCCTCTGCGCGCTCGCCACGGCTGCCGCCGGCCTCACCGCCCTGGCCACCCCGACCCTCCGCCGGGCCTGAGCCACGCGGCCGTCTTTCCGGTCGGCACCCCGGGCGTCGCCCACGTCCGGAGGCTTCGCGGTGCTCCTCCCCACCCGTCCGCTTCGCGGCCCACTTGCCCGGCCCCTGCCGTCCGGGCAGAGTGCGGAGGTGGGGGCGGGCGGGCGGCGAGTGGAGGCGGCGATGAGTGATCTGACGGACCGACTGGCACGGGGCCTCCCGGACGGGGCCCTCGTGGTGGACCCGGACGTGACCGCCGCGTACCGCCACGACATGGCGGGCTTCTGCGCGGCCGGGCAGCCCGCCGTGGTGGTGTTCCCGGAGACGGTCGAGCAGGTGCAGCACGTGCTGCGGACCGCGACCGAGCTGCGCGTCCCCGTGGTGCCGCAGGGCGCCCGGACCGGGCTGTCGGGCGCGGCGAACGCGGTGGACGGCTGCGTCGTGCTGTCGCTGGTGAAGCTGAACCGGATCCTGGAGATCGACCCGGTGAACCGGATCGCGGTGGTCGAGCCCGGCGTGGTGAACGCCGAACTCTCCCGCGCTGCCGAGGAGTCGGGTCTCTCGTACCCGCCGGACCCGTCCAGCTGGGAGTCCTGCACGATCGGCGGCAACATCGGCACCGGCGCGGGCGGTCTCTGCTGCGTGAAGTACGGCGTCACCAGCGAGTACGTGCTCGGGCTGGACGTGGTGCTGGCGGACGGGCGGCTGTTGTCCACCGGCCGCCGGACGGCGAAGGGCGTGGCCGGGTACGACCTGACCAGGCTGTTCGTCGGCTCGGAGGGGACGCTCGGCGTGGTGGTCCGGGCGGTGCTGGCGCTGCGGCCGGCGCCGGCCCCGCAGCTGGCGTTGGCGGCGGAGTTCCCGAGCGCGGACGCGGCCGGGGCGGCGGTCTGCGAGGTGATGGCACGCGGTCTGACGCCGTCGCTGATGGAGCTGATGGACGCGGTCTCGGTGCGGGCCGTCAACGAGTTGGGGCGGATGGGACTGCCCGAGTCCACCCAGGCGCTGCTGCTGGTGGCCTTCGACGGGCCGGACCGGGTGGCCGAGCTGGCGCGGGTCGCGCAGCTGTGCCGGGAGGCCGGGGCGACCGAGGTGGTGCCGGCCGAGGACCAGGCGGAGTCCGATCTGCTGCTGGCCGCCCGGCGGATGGCGCTGCCCGCGATGGACCGGCTGGGCACCACGATGATCGACGACGTGGCGGTGCCGCGCTCCCGGCTGGCGGAGATGCTGAACGGTGTCGCGGTGATCGCGGAGCGGCACGGGCTGACCATCGGGGTGGTCAGTCACGCCGGGGACGGCAACACCCACCCGATCGTCATCTTCGACGCCTCGGACGGGGAGCAGACGGCCCGCGCCCAGCGCTCCTTCGACGAGATCATGGCACTCGGGCTGGAGCTCGGCGGCACGATCACCGGGGAGCACGGGGTGGGGCTGCTGAAGCGGGACTGGCTGGCCCGTGAGCTGGGCCCGGTGGCGTTGGACCTGCAGCGGCAGTTGAAGGCGGTCTTCGATCCGCTGGGCATTCTGAATCCCGGCAAGATGATCTGATGTCCGTGCGCCTGGACGGATTTTCTGCGCCCGCACCCCCGCCGTCATGATGTGACTTTCCGATGGTCTGTGAATGGCCTGGAAAGTCGACATGGGAGGGTGATCGAACTTTTCAGGGGCGCGTTTGTGGTTCGTGTGCGCCGGGGTGGTGCAACCGGCGGATCGCGTGATGCTGCTGCGCCGCCCTCCGGGGCGCCTCCGTCGGCGCCTGCCCGGGTGAACTCCCAGCTCGGCCGGGGTGTGTCGGCGCGCTGTCCGCTTTCCCGGTCGTTATGCGCGGGTCGAGTGGATATCACGCTAACGGGCGAAATCCGCCCTGCGGGCTAGTGCTTTGTCGATTTGTTGCGGAAGGCTGTCCTCCGGCGTCGCAGCCCGCAGGTGTTCGTCTGACCGGCGAACCTTGCGCACCTTGATCGACCATTGCACGATTAACTGCTTCTCGGAGGCATTCATGGCTCGCATCCACACCCGTCGGATGGCCGAAATCCTGCTCGCCGGCCCGCTCGCGGCCCGCCTGCTGCCGGCCGGTGCCAGTGCTGCCGCCGCCGCCGACAACGGCGCGGGTACCGGGGCCGGTTCCAACGCCGGTGTGGTCTCCGACACCGTCGGCTGACCGACCGCCCGGCCGAGTGACGGCACCGGGCACCACGGACGGCGGGGGCGCCGGACGTGGGTGGCCGCGGGTGAGCTGAGCAGCCGCGGACGGGCCCGGACCGGAACGGAACGGCCGGAACGGACACCGAGGTACCAACGCATCACACCAGAGGGGCCAGAGGGAACAGAGGGAACAGAGGGAACAGAGGGAACAGAGCATTCGACCGGCCGGCGGAAAGGGTCACCGCGAAACCGGTCTCGTGGGCGGTGCCGCCATCGGCACCGCCCACGAGTGTGTCCGGCACCCCCGGACTCCCCGGCGGCCGGCCCGGGTTCCCCTGCTCGGCCACCCCGGAATCCCCCGCAGACCGGCCCTGATCCGTCCACCGAGGGCCCGCGCCCGGAGCCGTCGGGGTACGGCGGTACGGTTGCGCTCCGACAGCGCACCCAGGTGCCCGGGCCCGGAAGGACCGGCCCGGCCGGGGCGGCGACCGCGGCAATCGGAAGGAAGGGTGCGCGATGGCGGCGGAGGAGGAGGGCCTGACCGGCCCCGACGAGGCCAGGCCCGCACCGGAGCCCGGGTCGGAGCCGGCGGCGGAGGTGCGCCCGGAGCCGACGGCCGATCCGGTCCACGAGCACCGGTCCGGGCCCAGGTCCGTCCCCGAACTGCTGCTCGGCCGCCCGCCGATGGCCCGCCCGCTGCCGTCCTTCGACCACGAGGCCGCCCCCGCCGAGCCCGGCCCGCTGTTCGTGGACTGGCTCGCCACCGCGCTGCACGCCGGTGTGCTGGACCCGCAGGCCTTCACCCTTTCGACGGTGGACGCCGACGGCATGCCGGACGCCCGGGTGCTGGTGCTGCGGGACGTCGATGCGGCCGGCACCGGCTGGAACTTCTCCGCGGACGCCGACAGCCCCAAGGGCCGTCAGCTCGCCGGCCACCCCGCCGCCGCGCTGACCGTCTACTGGCCGCAGCTGGGCCGCCAGGTCCGGGTGCGCGGCACCGTCGAACGGGCCGCCGACCTGGTCGCCGCCGCCGAGTTCGCCACCCGCTCGCCCGCCGCCCGGGTGCACGCGCTGGTCGGACGGCAGAGCGAGCCGCTGGGCTCGTTCGCCGAGTACGACGAGGCGGTGGCGGTCGTCCGTCGTCGGCTGGAGGCGCACCCGGACGCGGTCCCGCCCGGGCACGCGGTCTACACCCTGTGGGCGCACGAGGTGGAGTTCTGGCAGGGCGACGCCCAGCGCCGGCACATCCGGCTGCGCTACACCCGCACCGGCCCGGTCAGCTCCCCGGAGTGGTCGCGCAGCCTGATCTGGCCGTGAGCCGCTGAGCCGTGAGCCGCTGGGCGGCTTACGCGCCCGTAGGCCGACCGGCCCGTCACCGCCGCCCGGTCAGCGTGGCACCCACGCTGGCCGCGACCACGCAGCCGATCCCGGCCAGCTGCGGTACGCCCAGCAGCTGGCCCAGCACCACCAGCCCGACCAGAGCGCTGACCGCCGGCTCCAGGCTGACCAGCACGCTGAACACCCGCTGCGGCATCCGTCGCAGCGCGGTCATCTCCAGCGCGTACGGGATCACCGGCAGCAACAGCGACACCCCGGCCACCGCGGCGAGCAGCGCCGTCGGCGAGGCGCCGGGCGCGGTGAGCCCGTGCCAGGCCTGGCCGAGCCCGAACGGCGCCAGCGTCAGGGCGCCGACCGTCATCGACACCGCCAGGCCCTTGAACCCCTGGAAGGCCGCGCCGACCTTGTCGGTGAACAGGATGTACGCGGCGTAGCAGGCGGCCGCCCCGAACGCGTACAGCAGGCCGACCGGGTCGAGCGACCCGCCGCCGTCCCCCTCGCCGAGCAGGGTCAGCAGCACCACGCCCGCGGCCGCGAGCAGCGCCCAGAGCAGGTGGCTGGCGCGCCGGGCGAAGACCAGCGCGACCGCGAGCGGGCCGAGGAACTCGATGGTCGCGGCGGTGCCCATCGGCAGCCGGTCGATCGCCCCGGCGAACAGGAAGGTCATCCCGGCCGAGGCCATGCCGAGCAGCGCGGCCGCGGCGAGGTCGCGCGGGCGCTTGTCGCGCAGCTTCGGCCGGGTGACGGCGAGCAGGATGACGGCGGCGAAGCCGAGCCGCAGGAAGGTCGTGCCGCTGACGCCGAGCGGGCCGAACAGCGGCTTGGACAGCGCGATGCCGGTCTGTACCAGGAACATCGCGGTCAGACAGAGAAGCGGCGCCGGGATCCTCTCCGGGCGCCGCAGGATCTTGCCGAACCGGCCGGTGGACCGGCCGGGGTGGACTTCGGGTGGCGCCGCGGGGCCGGACGCCCCACCTCGTCGCCAGCTTCCCCGCTCGCCGGCAGGCTCGCCCTTGGGGGCGGGCGGCATAGCAAGGGCCTCGGCGACGGCGGCGGCCGACGACGAGGCGGCGGGGGTTTCGCTGGTATGGGAGGTGGGCATATTCGTGAGTTTGCCGTAAGGAGTGACAAACCGGCAAGCTCGTTACAAAAATCGGGACGGATGCGGACGGGTGCATCCGAAAGGGTGGGCCCGCGCGGGTGCTGCGGCGTGGTTGCCGCGATCGTCCGACGGCTCGTCAGTATCAAGGCGGGGTGCGCCATCTCCGCTCCGCCGCCCTCCTCGCCGCCGCCCTCGTCCTTCCGCTGGCCACCGACGGGACGGGCGTGCGCGCCGAAGCCGCCGTCCCGGCCGCCGTCGCCGCCCCCCGCATCCGGGCCGTCACGCTGCCCGACCGGTCCGGCCCGCCCCGGCCCCTTGACACCTGGAACGGCCGGGCCTTCGACGCCTGCACCGCACCGCCGCTCGACACCCTGCGGGCCTGGCGCGGCACCTCCCCGTACGGGGCGGTCGGCATCTACACCAGCGGCTCCCAGCGCGGCTGCACCCAGTCGAGGCTCACCGCCGAGTGGGTGCGCCAGGCGAGGGAGCTGGGCTGGCGGTTCCTGCCGGTGCACGTCGGGCTGCAGGCGCCGTGCGCCGACCTGAGCCACAAGCCCAAGCGGATCGACCCGGCGAGGGCCGTCGAGCAGGGCCTGGAGGAGGGGGCTGAGGCCGCCCAGGCCCTGCGTTCGCTCGGGCTGGCCGAGGGCAGCCCGGTCTACCTGGACATCGAGGCCTACCCGATGCGCGACCCGGCCTGCGGCCAGGCCGTGGTCGACTTCACCCTCGGCTGGACGGCCGGCCTGCACGCCGCCGCCTACCGCTCGGGCTTCTACTCCAGCCTCGACTCCGGCATCGCGGACCTCGCCGCCGCCGCCCGGGCCGGCAGCTCCCCGATGCCCGACGCGCTCTGGTACGCCCGCTGGGACGACCAGGCCGACACGGCCGGCTCCGGCGGTATCGCCCCCGACCTCTGGAGCCTCCACCAGCGCGTCCACCAGTACCACGGCAACGTCGAGGAGACCTTCGGCGGCGCGACCCTCACCGTCGACCGCAACCACGTGGACGGTCCGACCGCCGACTGAGACCCGCAGATAGGGTGGCCCCCGATCGAGCACGGGGGGAACGGCATGGTGAACGGCCAGGGGCACGGCGGCGCCGACGGGTACGGCGCGCCGCCGCAGCAGAACCCGTACGGGCAGAGCCCCTACACGCAGAACCCGTACGCGCAGCCGGTGCCGCCGCCGCAGCCGTACCCGCCCCGGCAGCCGCAGCCCGTCCCGCCGCAGCAGGCCCACCCCGATCCCCAACAGCCGTACGCCGCCGCCGGGTTCGGCACCCCGCCGCAGCCCGGAGCCGGCCGCCCCGGCGGCTTCCCCGGCCCCGCGCCGCGCCGCAACCGCGTGGCCGTGCTGGTCCAGTTCCTCCTCCAGTGGATCTACGCGCCGCTCTGGATCCTCGGCCTGGTGCTCCTCTTCATCGTCCTGATCTTCGCGGACTACAGCGGGGGAGGCCCCAGTTCGGACGGCTGGTTGAAGGTCAACCGCAGCTTCATTCCGCCGCGCCGGCTGCGGGCCGAGCTCACCGGCCGGCCGGAGCACTGGGAGCGCTACGTCGCCCCGGTCCTGGCGCGCCGGATCGCCGCCGCAGAGGCGACGCACGCGGCCGGTGGCGGCGAGGTGCAGGCCGACCTCGGCCGGGTGGTGCGGACCGGGTTCGCGCTGCGGCTCTACCGCGGCCTCGGCGCGGCCGGCGTGGTGCGGCTCGCCGAGCAGCGCGGCTGGCACGGCGTGGCGTCCGGGACCGACGCCGGGCACGTCCGGATCGCCCGTCACTTCCCCGCCCCGGCCACGCTGGACGCACCCTCCCCGCAGGACCCGCCCGCCGCCCCCGGCACCCCGTGGGGCCCGCAGCCGGTCCGCTTCGCGCCGCTGCTGCCGTTCGTCTTCCTGCTCCAGATCGTCTACGTCCCGGTGTACGGTCTGCTCACCTTCTGGGTGAACCACCCCGAGCCCGACCACTGGGACCGCTGGGGCGCCCGCTGGACCGTCGGCCCGCGCGCCTTCCGCGCCGAGTTCACCAACAGCCCCGCCGCCTGGGACCGCCACATCCGCCGCATCCTCAAGCGCGACACCAAGCGCACCGGCACCGCCTCCGCCGGCACCCGCACCCCCGACGGCACCCTCGTGCACCGCATCCGGCTCAACCGCGCCACCTACCGCGGCGCCGGGGCCCACCAGGCCCTGCGCATCGCCGCCGAACAGGGCTGGACCCTCGACCCCGCCTACACCCCCGACCCGGCCAACTCCCTCCGCCTCTGCCGCTCCGACCGGCCCTGACCTGTGATGCGCAGGGGTGGACGGGCGGCCGCGGTGCTGGCGGTCGGGCTGGTGCTGGGCGGATGCCGGGGAACGGCGGACGACCCGCCGACGGTGTACACCAACCGGCTGCACACGGAGGGGGCGGCCCGGCCCGACTACTGGGTGCGGGCGCCGTACGACCGGTTCGCGCTGGAGGTGGAGGAGAGCGCGGGGCCGGACGGGGGCAAGCGGTGGCGCGGGGTGGTGCGGGCGTACACGCCGGCGAAGAGCGGCGAGGGCACGCTGAAGGACGTGCTGTGGCGGGACGACACGCTCTACGACAGCAGGAAGGACCAGCCGGAGTACCGGTGGCAGGAGGGTGGCACACAGGTGTGGATCTTCACCGGCCGGCGCCGGGCCGTAGTCACCGCTGAGGACGAGGTGCGGGTGGTCGAGGCGGGTGCCGGCGGGGTGTGGCGGAGCCGGACCCTGGCCGTCGCGGAGTATTCGGGCGTTCCGGCGGACGTGCGGGCCGCGTTGCCCTTGTGGCTTCGGGAGAGGCCGGAGGGCCGAACCGGGACGAATCCGTGATCCGTGCAACGGGGTCGGGATACTGACAGCGGGGGGTGGGGGCGGCACAATCGGGCACGTCCGCGCGCATTACCGCCCGGTAGGTGCCGCAGGCGCAGCCGCCAGTGCCGCCAGGTCAAGGAGGACCCGTGTTCAGCACGATG
Source organism: Kitasatospora sp. NPDC101235 (assembly GCF_044767505.1). Lineage (NCBI taxonomy): Bacteria > Bacillati > Actinomycetota > Actinomycetes > Kitasatosporales > Streptomycetaceae > Kitasatospora > Kitasatospora sp. NPDC101235. The sequence continues at coordinate 87,608 of NZ_JBIWNZ010000020.1, read as the reverse complement.
CAGGACGTACCGCTCACCGTCGCCCGAATCCTGGAGCACGGGTCCACGATCCACGGCCGCTCGACCGTGACCACCTGGGACGGCACCGGGCCGGTCGTCCGCAGTTACGCCGAGGTCGGCGCGCGGGCCGCGCAGCTCGCCTGCGCGCTGCGCGACGAGCTGGGGGTGCGCGGGGACGACCGGGTCGCCACCCTGATGTGGAACAACACCGAGCACCTGGAGGCGTACCTCGCCGTCCCCTCGATGGGGTCCGTGCTGCACACGCTGAACCTGCGCCTGCCCTCCCAGCAGCTGTCGTTCATCATCAACCACGCCGCCGACCGCGTGATCATCGTCAACGGCACCGTCCTGCCGTTGCTCGCCGCCGTCCTCCCGGACCTCGCGCCGACCCTCAGGCACATCGTGGTGAGCGGCCCCGGCGACCGCTCGGTGCTGGCCGGCTTCGCGGGCGGCGTGCACGACTACGAGGAGCTGATCGCCGGCCGGCCCACCGAGTACCCGTGGCAGCACGACATAGACGAGCGGCAGGCCGCCGTGCTCTGCTACACCTCCGGTACCACCGGGGACCCGAAGGGCGTGCTCTACAGCCACCGCTCGGTCTACCTGCACTGCCTCCAGGTCAACACCGGCGACAACTTCGCCTTCACCCCGCGCGACACCGCGCTGCCGGTGGTGCCGATGTTCCACGTCCAGGCCTGGGGCATCCCGCACGCGGCCTTCATGTCCGGTGCCAACCTGCTCATGCCGGACCGCTTCCTCCAGCCCAAGCCGATGGCCGAGATGATCGCCGCGGTGAAGCCCACCGTCAGCGCCGCCGTCCCCACCATCTGGGCCGGCCTGCTGGACGAGCTCGACGCGGGCGACTACGACACCTCCAGCCTGCGCATGGTGGTGATCGGCGGCAGCGCCTGCCCGCCGTCGCTGATGAAGGCCTACGAGGAGCGCCACGGCATCCGGGTCCTGCACGCCTGGGGCATGACCGAGACCTCCCCGCTCGGCTGCTTCGCCCAGCCGCCGGGCGGCCTCACCCCCGAGCAGGAGTGGCCGTACCGGATCACCCAGGGCATCTTCCCGGCCTCGGTCGAGGCCCGGCTGATCGGCCCGGGCGGCGAGCGGATGCCGCACGACGGCGTCTCGGCGGGCGAGCTGGAGGTGCGCGGCCCGTGGATCGCCGGGGCGTACTACGGCGGCGCCGGCCAGGACCCGGTCCGCCCGGACGACAAGTTCTCCGAGGACGGCTGGCTGCGCACCGGTGACGTCGGCACCATCACCGCCGACGGCTACCTGACCCTCACCGACCGGGCCAAGGACGTCATCAAGTCCGGCGGCGAGTGGATCTCCTCGGTCGAGCTGGAGAACGCCCTGATGGCCCACCCCGACGTGGCCGAGGCCGCCGTGGTCGCCGTCCCGGACGACAAGTGGGGCGAGCGCCCGCTGGCCACCGTGGTGCTGCGGCCGGGCGCGATCGTCGGGCTGAAGGAGCTGCGGGCCTTCCTGGGCGAGCGGATCGCCTCCTGGCAGCTGCCGGAGCGCTGGTCGATCGTGGAGTCGGTGCCGAAGACCTCGGTCGGCAAGTTCGACAAGAAGGTGATCCGGGCCAGCTACGCGGCGGACGAGCTGGACGTCACGGTGCTCGGCAAGGAGTAGCCGCGAACGCGAGGAGGCCGGGACCGTCGGTCCCGGCCTCCTCGCGTGTTCGCGTCTCAGCCCGCGGCGGCGACGCCCGCCTCGCCCATCGCGCCGATCCGCCCGAGCAGGTCGACGATCCGGGACTGGACGTCCTCGCTGGTCGAGCGCTCGGCGAGGAACAGCACCGTTTCGCCGGTGCGCAGCCGGGGCAGTTCGCGCGGGTCGAGGTCCACCGAGGTGTAGACCACCAGCGGGGTGCGGTGCAGCCGGTCGTTGGCGCGCAGCCAGTCCAGCAGGCCGACCCGGCGGCGGCGGATCTGCAGCAGGTCCATCACCACCAGGTTGGGCTGCACGCTGCTGGCCCGGGCCACCGCGTCGTTCTCGTCCACCGCGTGCTCGACGTGCATGCCGCGCCGCTCCAGGCTGCTGATCATGGCGGCGGCGATGTCCGGGTCGCCCTCGACCAGCAGCACCCGCGGGGCGTGGTGCTCGCCGTCGCGCGGCGCGAGGGCGCGCAGCAGGACGGCCGGGTCGGCCCCGTACGCGGCGTCCCGGGTGGCCTGGCCGAGGCCGGCGGTGACCAGCACCGGGACCCGGCGGTTGAGCGCCGCGGTACGCAGCGACTGGAGCGCGGTGCGGGTGATCGGTCCGGTCAGCGGGTCGACGAAGAGGGCGGCGGGGAAGCCGGGGACCTGGGCGTCCACCTCCTCGCGGGAGCGGACGATCACCGGCAGGTAGCCGCGCGCCTGGAGGGCCTGCTTGGTGGCCGGGTCGGGCTCGGGCCAGACCAGCAGCCGGCGGGTGTTGGCCAGCTCGCCGGTCGGGGCCGACGGCTGCCCGGCGGCGGGCCGATGGTCGGCGGCCGGGAGTTCGGCCATCGGGCGCGGCGCGGTCCGGGCGGTGTCGGCCGGGACGGGCGGCTGCGGCGCGGCGGCGGGCACCGGTGCCGCGCCGAGCGGGCGCGGCGGGGCGAGCTCGCCCAGGCCGGTGCCGACCGGGCGCGGGGCGGACGGCTCCTCGGCGGCGGGCAGCGCGGCCCGGGCGGGCGCCAGCGCGGTGCCGGGGGAGGGCTGCGCCGGGACGGCGGGGCCGGAGGCGTTCACCAGGGCGTCCGGGCCGGGCCCCGGCGGGACGGCCAGCCGGCGGCGGCGCCCGGTCGGCGCGGTGGCGGCCGGTTCGGGCAGCGCGGGCGCGGGGCCGGCCGGCAGGGCGTGTTCCAGGCCGGGGTAGACCGGGGCGTCGGCCGCCCCGGGCAGGGCGAAGCCGCCGGAGGGCTCCTCGGCGGAGGGCAGCGCGCGGCGGCGCCGGTGCTTGGTCTCGCCCGGGGCCTGCTCCTGGGCGGCCTCGGCGGTCGGGGTGCCGCCGGGCGGGGTGCCGTCCGGGGCGGCGGGCGCGGGGGCCGGGCCGATCGCGAGCGGCTCGCGTCCGCCGGGGCGGTTCGGCTGGGCCCGGTCGCCCTCGACGGGTACGGCGTAGGCGGGGCCGGAGCTGCCGTCGTCCTTGCCCCACGGGTCGCTCTGGGCGCCGTCCGGTCCGGCCAGGCCCTGGCGGCCGTACGCGGGGTCGTTGCCGGTGCCGTTCCACTGCTCGGGGACGGCCCGCTCGACCCGGGCGGGGGCGTTCGGCCACTGGTCGGCCGGAATGTCGGGGTCGCTCGGGGTGCCGGACGCCGTGGTCCCGGCGGCCGGGCGGCCTCTGCGGCCGCGCCGCTCGGCGGGGGGCTCCTCGGCGGGCGCCTGCTCCGCGGCGGGGGCCTCGGGGCCGGGCTGTTCCCCGGCGGCCGCGGGCTCGGCGCTCTCGCCGCTGCTGGGCAGCTGGGGGATGCCCGGAAGCTCGGGCAGGACGGCGCTGTCGCTCTCCTTGGGCCGGTCGGAGCGGCCTTCGGCGGCGGCGCGTTCGGCAGCGGCCTTCGCGGCGGCCGGGTCCAGCGGCAGCTCGACGACGTACGTGGTGCCGGCCTTGCCGGGCAGCTCGTGCGGCTGGAGCACGCCGCCGTGGCGCTCGACCACCGTGCGGGCTATCGGCAGGTGGACGGGGCCGCCACCGACCCCGGGGCCGCGGATCTCGACCCGGGCGACCTCGCCGCGCTGGGCGGCGGCCAGCACGACGGTCGGCGGCTCGGGGGCGGGCGGCAGCGCGGGTGCGGCGGCGCCGTTCAGCCCGGGCACGGCCAGGCCGGGGGAGGGAGCGGCGGGGTCGTCCAGGGCCAGTCCGACGCCGCTGACGTCGGCGACCAGGTGGGCCAGCGCCTGGGCCAGCCGCCGCTCGTCGGCGATCACCTCGACCGCGGCGGCGTGCACCGAGAACCGCACCCGGCCGGGGCCGACCAGCTCGCCGGCCTCCTCGACGGCCCGGCGGACCACCTTGTCCAGGCCCACCGGCACCCGGGACGCGGCCTTCCGCCCGTCCTTGCCGTCCTTGCCGTCCTTGCCGGCCTTGGGCTCCTTGCCGTCCTTGGCCTCGGTGCCGCTGTTCTCGCCGGCCTCGCAGCGCTGGTGGTCGAGCACCCCGTCGATCAGCTTCCCGAACCGGCGGCACTCGGCGGCCAGCCGGCGCAGCGTCCAGTTCGCCTCCGGCCAGAGCTGGCCGGCCGGGTCGGCGGCGAGCGCGTCGAGCCGCTGGTTCAGCGCGTTCAGCGCGCCGCCCAGCTCGCTCTCCAGGACGGCGGTGAGGTGCTCGTTGCGGGCGACCAGGGCGAGTTCGCGGCTGCGGTCGGTGAAGGTCATCACCGCGCCGACCAGCTGGTCGCCGTCCCGGACCGGGGCGGTGGTGAGGTCGACGGTGACCGGCCGGCCGTCCTTGCGCCACAGCACGGTGCCGCGCACCCGGTGCTTGCGCCCGGAGGTCAGGGTGTCCAGCAGCGCCGACTCCTCCAGCGCCAGCGGGGTGCCGTCGGCCCGGGAGTGCTGGATCAGCGGGTGCAGCTCGCGCCCGCCCAGCTCACTCGCCCGGTACTCCAGGATGTGCGCGGCGGCCGGGTTGACCAGCACGCAGCGGCCTTCGAGGTCCACGCCGAGCACGCCCTCGGCGGCGGCGCGCAGGATCATCTCGGTCTGCTTGTGCTGGCGGCGCAGCTCGGCCTCGACGCCGAGCCGGCCCGAGAGGTCGCGGACCAGCAGCAGGAGCAGGTCGGAGGAGGAGGGCGAGTTCTCGCGGTACGCGTCGTACGGGGAGCGCGCGTAGCCGCGGCCGTCGCCGTCGTCGGCGAAGTCGTTGCCGGAGACCTCGACCGGGAAGGTGGTGCCGTCGGTGCGGTGGGCGGTCATCCGGACCGGGCGGTCGAGGGCGTCGTCGTCGCGCGTGGCCGGGCGCATCGAGCCGGGGATGCGGCTGGGGTCGAACTCGGGCAGCAGGCCCAGCACGCCCATGCCGACGAGCGAGGTGCCCGGTGCCTGCAACGCCTGGACCGCCGCGCTGTTGGCGTCCACGACGGTGCCGTTGCTGTTCACCAGCAGCAACGCGTCGGGCAGGGCGTCGAGTATGGCGGCGAGGCGAGCAGCGCCTCGGATCGGCCTGCTGCTCACGTCGACAGGTCTCCTCGGCTCGGGGCAGCTCCTCCGGAGACGGCAGTATCTCATTCTTCTTTGCGGCGGGGACGACCCGCCTAGTAACGTTGGCGGTGGTTGGTGCCGAGCCCCACGGTTGTGGCATCATCACTGACACACGGAACGGGTCCGCTCACGCGGGTACGCTCCATGTGGGGAGGCTTCGCCTAGTCCGGTCTATGGCGCCGCACTGCTAATGCGGTTTCGGGGTTATTCCTGATCGAGGGTTCAAATCCCTCAGCCTCCGCCAGTCGGGAGCCCCCGTCGACGATCTTGTCGGCGGGGGCTCTTCGCGTTCCCGGGGTGGTCCGGGGGGCGGCGTCGGCGGGGCCGGGTGAGGCCCGGAGCAACCGATTTCGTCCTGCGCCGCAGGTCATGTAATGTTGTCCCCGCAACGCCCCGGAGGCAACGTTCACCAGGGCGAGCGCTCATAGCTCAACGGATAGAGCACTTGACTACGGATCAAGAGGTTGCAGGTTCGAATCCTGCTGAGCGCACCAACCACCGCAAGATCGGGTTCGCCCGTTCCTTGCGCTCATAGCTCAACGGATAGAGCACTTGACTACGGATCAAGAGGTTGCAGGTTCGAATCCTGCTGAGCGCACCATCGAGAAGCCCCCGGCCACCGGCCGGGGGCTTCTCTCGTTCTCCGGGGTGCCCGGCGGACGATTCGAACAGGGTTTCCCGGTGGATGGCCCCGTCCCGGAGGCCGGTGTCCACCGGATGGGCCCGGATTTCCCGTTCCCGCGCCCGTTCGGGCGGTGTCGATTGTCGACTAATGGATGAAATGCAGTCGTTTCGGGTACATCCCGTCCTGTCGCCCGGATGACCGCCAAACGGGTGGGACACGGCCAAAAGCACAGGTGTCGCAGTATGACCGGCTCAGGATCGTGATTCCTTTTCGTCGGATCTTGTGCAGACTGCCCACCGCCCCGGCAGCCGACCGCGAAGGAGAGCCGGATGAGCCGACCGTTTCCCCGTACGGCTGTCGCCCTGGCCGTCCTCGCGAGCGGGCTGCTGACCACGTGGAACGCCCCGCGCTCGGTGGCCCGATCCCCCGGTACCCGGTCCGCCGAGCGGGGCGAATCGGCGGACCGGTCCGCGGCAGGGCGCCACGCCGCCCGCCATGCCGGCGGAATGCGGCCGGTATATACCGGCACCGTCGACGAGGAATTCGGCACCGCCCCGCATGTGGTCTCCGACCTTTTTTTGGGCGCCGACGCGGCCGGCCCGGCGCGCACCGGCCGGAACCGCTCCGCCGAGGCCCCGGACGACGGGCCGCTGGTCCGGCTCGACCACGGGGCGGGTCTGCGTGGCCCGTCCGCCGGCCTGTGGCCCAGGCCCCGGCCGGGGTCGGGGTCGGGTCCGTCCGTCGCGTCGGTACTCGGGCTGGTGTCGATCGTCGTTCCGCCGGCGGGAGCCGCCGGCTCGGCCGAGTCCGCCGAGCCGACCGGGCATGCGGCCCGGCCGCCGGCGCCGCCGCCGACGGAAGCTGTGCAGGGTGCGGCCGGCCGGGCCGGGGAGGCCGGCCGGCGCGACGGACTCGCCGGAGTCCTGCTGGTGCTCACCGGCCTCGAACTGATCACCCGTCGGGTGTTCGACCGCAGGGCCGGTGCTTCTCGGCGCTGACCTGCGCCGAACCGTCCGACCATCCATTCATGTGTCTGCACGTCAGGTCAGCTTTGGATGATTCGTCAGTAAATGTCGACACACTCGGTTCAAATGTCGCATTTGATGACGTATGAACTTAGCCTGACCCTGGCACTGCCCGTCAGATCCGGGCCGCCCGTTGCGCGACACACCGACCCAGAGGATCCGTGCATGGACGTCACCCGCGATTCTTCGCTGCGACCCGACAACCTGCCCAAGGCGCTCCCGCCAGCCCTGCCGGAACGTTCCGTCTCCGGTTCCGGCCCGCTGGCCAGCGCCACGGCCGTCAAGACCGTCAAGCAGGGTGGACCGGCCGACAGCGGCCCGGCGACCACCCCGCTGGCCGTCGTCCCGAGCCCGTCGCCGGCCGAGCCGGTGGACCTGCGCGACCCGCTGGAGACAGCCGCGCCGGAGACCGTCGGACTCCTGGGCACCACTGTGGTCGGGGCCCCGACCGCCACCGCCACCGCCACCCGGCGCCCGCCGCGCGCCGACCAGGCGCTGCGGGAGCGCCGCGCCACCTCGCTGCCCGGCTGGATCGCCCTGCTGGCGGTGCTGATCGGCGTGGCCGGCGTGCTGTTCGTGCTGCTGCACACCGGCGTCCTCCCGCACTGGGACGTACTGCCTGACCTGCGCGGCAGCGCCGCGCGGGAGAGCGGCCGGGTGGAGGTGGACGCGCAGTCGATCGCCGCGGCGGCCGCGGCCGGCCTGCTGGTGGTGTTCACGCTCGCCGGTCTGCTGGCCAACGCGGGCGGCGAGACCCGGGTGCTGACCCGCTGGGGCCGCTACCGGGGCACCGTCCGCCGGACCGGCCTGGTCTGGGTCAACCCGCTGCTGCGCCGCCGGCGGGTGGACGTGCGGCTGCGGCACTGGCGCAGCGAGTCGGTCAGGGTGGTGGACCGCACCGGCACGCCGATCGTGGTCCGGCTGCTGATCGTCTGGCGGGTCAAGGACACCGCGCGGGCGCTGCTGGCGATCGAGGACCACGAGAGCTACCTGCGCGAGCAGGTCCAGGCGGTGCTCACCCGCACCGCGTCCACCCTGCCCTGCGACAGCAACGCGGCGCCCGGCCCCGCGCTGCGCGACGGGCAGTGGTTCGCCGACGAGTTGACCAGAGCGCTGGCCGCCGAGGTCGCCCCGGCCGGCCTGGAGGTCTACTCGGTGCAGCCGCTGGCCCTGGACTACGCACCCGAGGTGGCCGAGTCGATGCGCCGGCGCCGGCTGGCCGACCTGGACGCGGGCCTGCGCACGGTGCTGGTGGACGACGCGGTGGAGGCGGCGGCGCTCGCCGTCCGGCGGCTGGAGCGGGCGACCGCGCACGAACTGGACGAGGCCGCTCGCAGCGCGCTGATGGAACAGCTGCTGGTCGCCTTCGTCGCCCCGGCCGGAGTAACCGCCTCGGTACCGTCCCCGGCCTCCCGTGCCGGGCGGAAGGAAGGACGACCTGCATGAGGATAGCCACCGGCGCGTACGCCGAACCCGCCATCACCGTCGGCTCGGGTGGCCCCGACGGTGATCCCGGTCTGATCGGCTTCGAGGAACGCCTCGGCAGCATCCCCGCGATCGCGGGCTGCAGCTGCCCGAACTGCGCCGTCCGGCCGCGCACCGCCCGCTCCGCGGTGGCGGCCGGCGGCGGCCGAATACACCGGGCCGTGCGAAGCACCTGTTTGGCCACCACCGTGCTGGCGGGCGCCGGCGTCGTCGGCCTGACGGCCGGCGCCGGATCCGCGCACGCCGCGGCCGGGAAGCAGGGCTGGGACGGGTCGAAGTACTGGTTCAAGAACGGCTCCGGCGAGTGGCGTTGGACCAGCCACTACGACGTCTACGCGAGCCGCACCGGGCAGTCCGGCGGGTCGGCCGGCTCCACCGCTCAGGCACTCTCCAACGGCTCGGCCTCCTCCGCCGGGGTGCGCCAGGGCTGGGACGGGTCGAAGTACTGGTTCAAGAACGGCTCCGGCGAGTGGCGTTGGACCAGCCACTACGACGTCTATGCCAGCCGCACCGGGCAGTCCGGCGGCGGTCCGGCCCCCGCCCCCGCAATCCCCGCGAGCCGTTCGGCGGCCAACCCGACGCCCGCCTCCGGGGGCATGGAGTCGGCCATCGACTACGCGCTCGCCCAGCTGGGCAAGCCGTACGTCTGGGGCGGCAACGGTCCGTCCGGCTACGACTGCTCCGGGCTGGTCCAGCAGGCCTACCGGCGCGCGGGGACAAGCCTGCCGCGGGTCGCCGACGACCAGTACGCGGCGACCACGCCGATCAGCGCCGGGCAGCTGCGCCGCGGCGACCTGGTGTTCTGGTCCGACAGCGGCCGGGCCTCGGGGATCCACCACGTGGGGATATACCTGGGCGGCGGCAAGTTCGTGGAAGCACCGCGGCCGGGCACGACCGTCCGGATCTCGACCCTCAGCTCGGGCTACTACCCGACCCACTTCGGGCGGCCGTAGCCACCGTGCCGTAGCCGCGAAGCCGTACCGGGCCCCGACAGTGCGTCGCTGTCGGGGCCCGGACCGTGTTCAGGCCAGCTGCGGGGCGGAGCAGCCGTGGCCCCGCGCGGTTCCGCGGGCTCGGAGGTCGCTTGTTCTCGCCCCCGCGGCCGAGGGCGGTGGCGGCGTTGCTGCGGCCGGTGTTGTAGATCGTCCGCATCTGCTGCTCGTCCCAGTCGACGGCGGGGGAGTCCGGGTTCAGTCCGTCGCGCTGCTGCTGCCACTTCTCGACCATGGCGCTGATCCCCTCGTGTCCGCTACGGCCGTTGACACCGGTGAGGATGATCTCCTCGGTGGCGCTCATCTGCCACCCCATGATCCCGCTGCCGAGCAGGCTCTGTGCCCGAGAGTGGACACCTGGTTGTCCCGGCAGATGAAGCGGGTGGAGCGGTCGCGCAGTTCCGGGCCGGTCTGCCAACTGGTCAGCACGGCATAGGCGTTGGTGGTCTCCTCCTGGGCGTTTTCGTCGACGGTGTGGGAGTTGCCCTTGATCTCGTCGACGGTGCCGGATGCCCCCCGGAACGCCGCAGGCCGCGAACTGCGCCCAGGGCTGGGCGGGTTCGCGGCCTGCGGGGGCCGGTGCGGTGCCGGGCGGGCTCAGGCGGAGGCGGCGTCCAGCAGGGCGGTCTGCGCCGGGGTGAGCTCCAGGGTGGCGCCGGCCAGCAGCGGCGGGAGCTGCTCGACGGTGCGGGCACTGGCGATCGGGGCGGCGACCGTCGGGCGGGCGGCGAGCCAGGCCAGGGCGACGGAGGCGGGCTCCACCTCCTGCTCGGCGGCGACGGTGTCCAGCGCCTCCAGCACCTTGGGGCCGCGTGGTTCGGCCAGGTAGCGGGCGGCGCCCTCGGCGCGGGCGCTGTCCACCCCCGCGCCACCCGGACGGTACTTGCCGGTCAGGAAGCCGGAGGCCAGCGCGTAGTACGGGACGGTGGCCAGGCCGTGCTCGGCGGCCACGTCGGCCAGCGGGCCCTCGAAGGTGCTGCGCGAGACCAGGTTGTAGTGCGGCTGGACGGCGACGTACTTCGCCAGGCCCTCGCGCTCGGCGAAGGCCAGCGCCTCGGCGAGCCGCTCGGCGGAGATGTTGGAGGCGGCGACCGCCCGGACCTTGCCCTCGCGGACCAGTTCGTCCAGTGCGGTGACGAACTCCTCGACCGGGGTGTCGTCGTCCCGGTGGGTGTAGTAGAGGTCGATCCGCTCGACGCCCAGGCGGCGCAGCGAGTCCTCGGCCGCGGCCTTGATGGTGGCGGCGCCCAGACCGCTGCGCTCGGCGTGCATGCCGACCTTGGTGGCGATCACGACGTCCTCGCGGTTGCCGCGGCTGCGCAGCCAGTTGCCGATGACGGTCTCGGACTCGCCGCCGGTGTTGCCCGGGGCCCAGGAGGAGTAGACGTCGGCGGTGTCGACGAAGTTGCCGCCGGCCGCCGCGTAGGCGTCCAGGACGGCGAAGGACTGCTGCTCGTCGGCCGTCCAGCCGAAGACGTTGCCGCCGAGGGCGAGCGGGAAGACGGACAGGTCGGAGGTGCCGAGGCTCACCCGGCTGTGGTTTCCGGTCATGATCCCAGTGAACCGGACGGCGCGGTGGGGAATTCCGCGAAACGCCCGGTCTTCACGAGCCCGTCGTGCCGCTGTCGCACGTGGGGGTGGTGTGGCCCGCGCGACGGGGGTCCGGGGTGTGCCTGAGGTGGGCCGATTCGTTAGAGTCCGTGCCATGGCTGACAACGACTACGACCCCGCCGGCAGCACCCAGATGTTCCGGGCGTTCGTCGACGAGACCCCGGCGCCTCAGGCCCCCGGCAACGTTTCCACCTACGGCAGCAGCAAGAGCGGCAGCCGCACCGGCGTGATCGCGCTGATCGCCGTCGTCACGCTGGCCGTCCTGGGCGGCGTCATCTGGCTGGCGGTCAAGTGACCCGCGCGCGGGTGACCCTCGTCCGGGTCACCCGCGCGACGGGAGGGGAACGCCTCAGCAGGGTTTGCGCCAGGCGTTCAGTTCGAGCTTCTTCTGCATCGAGCTGAAGCCCAGCGACTTGGTCCTGCCGCAGAACTGGCCCGTGTCGAGCTTGTACTCGACGTGGAAGACCGCCTTGCCCGCCTTGACGAAGGGGGCGACCCGGTCGCACTCGTCGAACTGCGCGCACTCCTCGTTGACCGCGAAGTCGAAGTCCGCGAGGAGCGCCGGGATCTGGTCCAGGTCGTTCTTCAGGCCGATGGCCAGGCCGCGTTCGTGGGCGAGCTGCGCCAGCATCCGGTTGTACTTGAGCTGGTCGTCCGGGGTCAGCGGGAAGCCGCTGTTCTGGTTGTAGGCCTCGATGGTGTCCGGCTCGATGGCGTCGAAGCCCTTGCTCTTGCACATGTCGAAGCGGGCGGCCATCAGCGGCCTGAGCTGGTCGAGCTTGCGGATGTCGAACCACTTCTCGCCCTTCCAGCCGGTGTCCGAGCCCTGGAGGGACTTGGCGAAGGCGGTGGAGTCGGGGCGGAAGTTCTCCCAGGAGCCGGCGTTGATGTAGCAGATCACCTTGCGGCCCTTGGCGTGCAGCGCGGCCACCACCGAGGCGTCGTTCTCGAAGCCGTCGATGTCGTAGACCGGGACGTCCACCGACTGGTCCACGCCGCCGCCGAGCTGCCACTGCCAGGCCAGGCCGGGCGTGGGCTGCCAGCGGGCGCCGGCGGGTGGCGGGGCGGGGTTGCCCGGCGGGGTGCCGGGCCCCGGTGGGGTGGACGGCGGCGTGTTGCCGCCGGGCGCGCCCGGGGCCGGCCCGGTGGTGCCGGGTGCGTCGGGGGTGCCCGGGGTGGCGGGCGGGGTGCCCGGGGCGGTGGTGGTCGCGTCGGGGGTGCCGGGGGTGCTCGGCGCGGTGGCCGCAGGGGAGTTGCTCGGGGTGCCGTCGGCCGAGTCCTGGTCGTCCTCCGATCCCGAGCTGCTGCACGAGCTGACCAGCAGGGCGGTGGCGGTGGCGAGGGCCAGGGCGGCCGGAAGTAGCCGGTTGCGACGGTTCACGGTAGTCGGACTCCGGATCGGGTCAGGTCAGTTCAGCGGCGTTCAGGCCGTACGGCAGGGTGCGCCAGGGGTTCTCCCCGGCTCCCGGTACGGCGCAGCCGACGCCGGCTCGCCGGGCGGCGATCAGGGCGGCGGCGTCCTGGGCGTGCTCGACGGGGACGTCGTAGACCAGGTGGCAGAAGCGTGACGCCGCGTGCCGGCCGGTCCACAGCGGCAGCGTCATGGTGCGGTAGGCGTCCCAGTCGCCCTCGAAGGTGACCAGCAGGTCGGCCAGGCCGACCTCGGCGTAGCCCGGGTCCGGGTGCTCGCCGTGGCCGAACACCACGGTGCCGCAGCCGGCCGCGCGGGCGGCCGTGGCCAGCCGCCGGTAGTGCGGCAGAGCGCCCGGCTGGGTGGTCACCTGGTCGAGGTAGACGCCGGTGATGCCGTGGCGCTGACGGTACGTCAGGATGTCCGCCACCACGGCCGCGTGCGGTCGGCGGCCGTAGTCGGTGTCGGTGTAGCCGACCAACGGCAGGCCCGCGGCGCGGAGTTCGTCGGCCGCCTCGGCGAAGACGTGGTCCGGGACCTCGCCCGGTCCGTCGGCGAGGTTGAGCACGACGGCGGCGATCCGGGCGGGGTCGGCGGCGGCGACCGCCTGCCAGGCCGCCGGGTCCACCGCGGGGTGGACGTACAGCGGCACCAGCAGGCGGCCGTCGGGGGTGGGCCCGGTGATCATGCGACCACCGGGTCGGGTGTGGGCCCGGCGGTGCCGAGCCACAGGTCGCGCAGGGTGTCGGCGAGGTCCGTCTCCGGCCGCCAGCCGAGCTCCCGGGCGGCGGCCGCCACGTCGGCCTGCTGCCAGGAGACCGCGGCCGAGCGCTCGGAGCCCGCCCCGCTCTCGTCGATCCGGCCGGTGAAGCCGGCCGCGGCGACCAGCCCGTCGGCGATCGCCCGGACCTGCCGGGCGTGTCCGGAGGCCAGGTTGAGCACCCGGGGGAGGGGACGGTCGGCGGTGACGGCCAGGCCGACCGCCTTCGCCACGTCCCGGGCGTCGACGAAGTCGCGGTAGGCGGAGAGGTCGCCGACCGTGATCACGCCGTCGGCGCCCTCGGGCGCCACCCGGCGCAGCTCGGCGGCCAGCCGCCCGGGCAGCGAGCCCGCCGGGGCGCCGGGGCCGACCGGGTTGAACACCCGCAGCACCACGGCGTCCAGCGGCGAGCCGGCCACCGCGAGGGAGCCGGCCAGCTTGGTCGCGCCGTACACGCCGACGGGGCGGGCGTCGGCGTCCTCGGACAGCGACTCGCCCTCCGCGCAGACCCCGTACTCGCCGGCCGAACCGATGTGCACCAGGCGGGCCTTCGGGGCGCCGAGGGAGAGCGCCTCGCAGAGCACCGCCGGGCCGCGGGCGTTCACCTCGGCGAGCTTGACCGCGCTGCCGGCCACCGCGCCGGCGAAGTTGACCACCGCGTCGGGGGCCAGTGCGGACAGTTCCTCGCCGAGCGGGCCGGCCTGGACGGTGGCCAGGTCCAGCCGGAGGTCGTGGTCGGGCCGCCGGCCCGCGGTCAGCACGGTGGTACCGGGCAGTGACCGCAGGACGGCGGTGGCGTGACGGCCGAGGAAGCCGTCGCCGCCGAGGAGCAGGATTCTCACGCGGCCCGTCCGTCACTCTCGACGCCCGCGGCGGCGGGCTCGGCGGGCGCGTCGTCAGGGGCGGTGCGGGCGGCCGGGATCGGCAGCTCCGCGACGCCCGGCGTGACGCCGGTCGACTCGAAGGGCATCAGGGCCGGGCGGATGGTGGAGAACTCGGCGTTGGCCCGGTCGTAGTCGTCGGGCCGGCCGATGTCCAGCCAGTAGCCGCCGAACTCGTACGCGGAGGGCGGGGTCTTGGCGGCCAGCAGGTCCAGCACCAGCTCGTCGAAGCCCAGCGGCAGGCCGGGGGTGTACTTGGCGAGCGCCGAGCGGGAGACGCCGTACACGCCCATCGAGACGCGGTAGTCGATGCTGGGCTTCTCCTGGAAGCCGGTGATGGTGCCCTCGTCGGCGGTCAGCACGCCGAAGTCGATCTTTACCTGACGTGCGTAGGTGGCGATGGTCAGTGGCGCGCCGGACGCCTCGTGGTGCTTGAGCACCCCGGCGAAGTCCAGGTCGGTCAGGATGTCGCCGTTCATCACCAGGAAGTGCTCGGGCAGGCGCTCCTGCATGGTGAGCAGCGGGCCCATGGTGCCGAGCGGGCTGTCCTCGACGGCGTAGCCGACCCGCAGGCCCCACTGGGAGCCGTTGCCGACGTAGGCGCGGATGATGTGGCCGAGGTGGCCGATGGCCAGGGTGACGCTCTGGAAGCCCGCGGCGGCGAGCTGGCGCATCACGATCTCCAGGATCGCGTGCTGGTCGCCGATCGGAACGAGCGGCTTGGGAAGCGCGGTGGTGTACGGGCGGAGACGGACGCCCTTACCGCCGGCCAGGATCACTGCGTGCATGGTGTTTCCCCCACGGAAAGGATGTGCAGGACACGAACCTTGGTTACCAGGACGAGCAAGATCGGTTACGGCGGGTCAGACGTTGTAGATGTCGGTCTTGTAGCGGGCCAGGTTGGCCGGGTCGCGGAAGAACTCGATGGTCTGCTCCAGGCCCTGCTCCAGGCTGAAGCCGGGCGCCCAGCCGGTGGCCTCGCGCAGCCGGGTCGCGTCCGCGACCAGGCGCATGACCTCGGAGTTGGTCGGACGGATGCGCTGCTCGTCCTCCTTCACCACCAGGTCCACGCCCATCAGCTTGCCGACCAGGGTGACCAGGTCGCCGACCGAGATCTCGCCGCCGGTGCCGGCGTTGAAGGTCCGGCCGACCACCGTCTCGGCGGGCGCGGTGCCCACCGTGCGGAAGGCGTTGGCGGTGTCCTTGACGAACATGAAGTCGCGGGTCGGGCGCAGGTCGCCGAGGGTGATCTCGGTCTGGCCGGCCGCGACCTGGGCGATCACGGTCGGGATGACGGCGCGCATCGACTGGCGCGGGCCGAAGGTGTTGAACGGGCGCAGGGTGACGACCGGGGTCCCGAAGCTGGCGTGGTAGCTGTCGGCCAGCCGGTCCCCGCCGGCCTTGGAGGCGGCGTACGGGGACTGGGTGTTGATCGGGTGGTCCTCGGTGATCGGCACGGTCTGCGCGGTGCCGTAGGTCTCGCTGGTGGAGGTGTGCACCAGTCGGGGGATCTCCAGATGGCGCACCGCCTCCAGCACGTTCAGGGTGCCGGTGACGTTGGTGTCCACGTACGAGTGGGGGGCGCGGTAGGAGTACGGGATCGCGATCAGGGCGGCCAGGTGATAGACCGCCTCGGTGCCCTTGACCAGGCCGTTGACCGAGCCCGGGTCCCGGACGTCGCCGAGGATGATCTCGACCGAGTCCAGCACCTCCTGGGACAGGGTCTCCAGCCAGCCGAAGGACGAGAACGAGTTGTACTGGACCATCGCGCGGACGTGGTGCCCGTCGGCGACCAGGGTCTCGACGAGGTGGGAGCCGATGAAGCCCTCGGCTCCGGTAACCGCGACGCTGCTCATACGGATTTCGCTTTCTCGATCTGCCGGGGCGGTCCGACGCTCTGCGGCGCCCGACCGCCGTGGCCCGATGGGTGTCTCAGGTGGAGCGGGTACGACGGTGCACGCGAAAGGAGGCGTGCGTGATATTCGATGTGTCAGCGGTGCTGGGTGGTGCGGCCGAGCGCGGGCCCGGCGAGTGCGGTGAGGACGACGGCGGCCGCCCCGCAGCCGATCAGCTGCAGGACGATCGGGTCCGCACCTGCCAGCAGCCCGGTGCTCTCGGCGACCGCGGCGGCCAGACAGACGAGGGCGGTGCTCCAGCTGAACCCGAAGGCGTTCAGCAGCAGCGCCAGCCAGAGCGAGCCGCCGAGGAGCAGCATCGCGCCGAGCTGCGGCACGCCGAGCGCGGGGGCGCCGGGCCACAGCACGGTCGCGGCTGCGTCCAGCGCGGCCACGGTGGTGAGGTAGATGAACAGGCAGCCGAGCAGGATCGCGCCGGTGCGGCGGGAGAACTGGCCGCTGGTGTGGCTGGTGCGCAGCGCGGCCACCGCCAGCGCCCGGTAGCGGAAGAGCAGCCACTCGGCGAGGCCCAGGCTGAGCGTCAGCGCGATCATGGCCGGGCCGGTCGGGGTGGCCGACGTCTCCTGCGCGGGGTGGCCGCCGGTCTGCACGGCCTGGTGGATGGTCCCGCCGAGGCCGGCGATCAGCGTGAGCGCGCCGCAGGCCAGGCCGAACAGCAGGTGCGGGACCTCCTGGCGGACCGGCAGCTTCAGCTCGACGGACTCGCGTTCGCCGCCGCGGATGCAGACCAGCAGCTCCCGGACGGCCAGTCCGACCGCCAGCACCAGCGAGGCGAGCAGCACGACCGTACGGACCAGCTGCGGGACGTCCACCGCCAGCACCACGCCGGCGCCGACCGAGGCCGGGGCCAGCGCCAGCAGCAGGAACTTCTCCCGCCCGAGCACCAGCAGCACGGTGGCCGCGCCCAGGTAGCAGGACTGCCCGGCGGCGAAGCACAGCGCGCCGAGCGGCCCGCCGACCACGTACGCGGCGGCCGCCGCGACCAGCGCGCCGGCCGGGGCGCCGACGGCCAGGCAGACCGCGGCCTCGCGGCGGCGCAGCCGGCCCAGCCAGCGGTAGGAGCGGTGCGCCAGCGCCTGGTTGAAGCCCCAGCTGACCAGCGTGGCGACGGACAGCGCGAGCATGCCCGAGGGCAGGCCGAAACGCATCCGGGTGGTCGCGAACAGGTTGGCGCCCAGCAGGTAGCCGAGCCCGGGCAGGGCGAAGACCAGGCCGCGCACCACGCAGCGCCAGGGGTCGGCCCGCCAGGGGTTGGCGAACTCGGAGCTCGGGCCGGGGTAGCGGCGCTCGACCTTCTCGAACAGCTCCTCGGCGACGGTGAACGCGTCGGGGCGGCCGTACAGCAGGGCGGCCTGCTCGTCCGAGAGGCCGTCGGACTCCAGGAAGGCCGCGATCTCGTACGGGTGGACGGCGTCGGCGCAGACGTCGCGCAGACGCTCGGCGAGTTCGTCCAGCGGGTCCGCGGAGAGGTAGAGCGACTCCTCGGGCTCCGGCTCCGGCGGGGCGGGGCGACGGCGCTTCAGCGGCAGCGTGCGCAGCTGCATGGTGTGCTCGGGGCCGGCCTCGCCGGGCACCAGGCGCAGGGGGCCGCTCATGCACCCACCTCGCTGCGCTCGGCGGCCGCTTCGCGGGACGCGCACCTCTTGATCGTTCGCTTTCCCCCAGCCTCCGGCCGGGGGTACCCCCATCGCTCGCTCACGCGCCCACCTCGCTCGGCTCGGGTCGGGCGGTGGCCAGCTGCTGGTCCCAGTCGGGGCTGGGGACCTGGTCGGTGACGGCGACCATGCCGCCGGGCATCCAGCGGGCGGTGCCCAGGAGTTCGGTGTAGATGCCGCGGAAGCCGTCGATGTTCTGGCGGAGGGTGAACTGCTCGATCACCCGCAGCCGGGCGCCCTCGCCGAGCCGGGCGCGCCGTTCGGCGTCGCGCAGCAGCTCGATCGCGGCGGCCGCCATCGGCTCGGGCTCGCGCGGCGGGACGACCAGTCCGGTGTCGCCGACGGCCTCGCGCACCCCGCCGACGTCGGTGGAGACGGTCGCGCGGCCGCAGGACATCGCCTCGATCAGGGTGAACGGGAAGCCCTCGCTGATGCTGGAGAGCATGACCACGTTGCCCGCCGCGTACGCGTCGGTGATGTCGGCGACGCGGCCTTCGAAGGCCACCGAGTCGGCTATGCCGAGCTCGGCGGCCAGGGCTATGCAGCCGTCCCGGTACGCCTCGCCGCCCTTGGGAGTGCCGCCGAAGAGCCGCAGCCGCGCCTCGGGGATCTCGCGCTGGACGATGGCGAAGGCCCGGATCAGCGTCTCCAGGTCCTTGATCGGGTCGACCCGGCCGGCCCAGCTGAGGGTCGGCGTCTCGGGCTCGGGGCCGGCCGGCGGGAAGGCCGCCGGGTCCACCCCGTTGTAGACGGTGCGGATGTGCGAGGACGGCGTGCCGCCGCGCTCCTCCCAGCGCCGGTTGTACCGGTTGCCGGGGGTGACCAGCGCGGCCTGCCGGTAGCTCTCCTCGGCGAGCATCCGGTAGAAGCCGAGCAGCAGCGCCTTCACCGGCCAGCGGTACGGACCGGTGCGGTAGCCGAGGTAGCGCTCGCGCAGGTAGATGCCGTGCTCGGTGAGCAGAAACGGTACGCCGTACTGCTGGGCGGCGATCAGCCCCGGCAGGGTGGCGAGCCCGCCGCTGGCCGCGTGCGCGACGCCGTCCTTGGGCGGCTCGACCGAGAGCGGCCGCAGGGCGTGCTCCAGCAGGTCGGTGGCGTTCAGGGCGTCGTGCAGGGTGGGCCGGGAGACGGCGGTCGGCAGGTAGTCGCGGGTCCACACGTGCTGGAGGGTGCGCAGCGCGCGCTCGCTGCGCAGCGCCGGGCTGAGCAGCCCGTGCCGGGCGAGGTCGGCGAAGTTGTACAGCTCGGTGCCGAAGTGGGTGGTGTAGACCGGATCGAGGATGGAGTGAAGGAAGCGCTCGTACGCGTTGAGGAAGCGCCGCATCTCCTTGCCGCGGGGCGGCCGGCCTTCCGAGGCCGCCCCCCACAGCGGTGCGGTGGTGACCGACCGCACGTTGGCGGGCAGCTCCCAGGCCAGTGGTTCGTGGCCGGTTCCGGTGACGGCGATGACGTCGAACTCGACGTCGGGCATGCCTTGAACGAGCTGGTCGCACCAGACGCTCACGCCGCCGTGCTGGTGCGGATACGTCCCCTCGGTGAGCAGGGTGACGCGCATTCCTGTCCCCCCTCCTGTTCTTGCGTCGGTTCCGGCCTGGATGACCGGAACGGGAGCCGTGGTGGGGCCGGGCCGGGCGACCGGCCCGACCCCACCAGCGGGTGGTACCGGTTACCGGTTGCCGGAGCGTCCGGTGGTGCTGCTCGGCGTGGCCGTCCCCCCAGAGGCCGTGCCGTTCTTCGTCGCAGCCTTGTCGCCGTGGCCGTTTCCGCCCTGACCGATGTTGCCAGCGGTGACGTCCTTGCCGGGCACCGGGGTTCCGCTACCCGGGACCAGGGACGGAGCGGGCTTGCGCGTGGTGTCGCTCGGGCCCACCGGAACCGGGGTGGCGACGCCCTGCGGCACGACCTTCTTGTCCGCCGGCACCGGGGCCGGGACGGACTTGGCCGCGACGCTCGGCGCGACGGCGGCCGGGGCGGTCGGCGCGGACGGCAGCTGCAGGGTGATGCTGCTCTGCAGCGCGCCCGGGGACACCCAACCCGAGAGGCTACCGGCGTAGGGCGAACCGAACCCGGTCGTCCCGATGGCCAGCTTCTGAGCAGTTCCGGTCGGCATGGTGGCCTGGACCTGAACGCCGGACGGAGCGTTCACCGTGATGGTGTTGCCGACCCGGTAGGCGGTGACCTGGCCGGAGGCGAGCGCCGTGTTCCAGGCCGCGCGGCGCTGGAACTCCAGGCCGATCTCGCGCTGGCTCAGGTTCACGATCGGGGCGTTGTCCGCGTGCAGCGAGCGGTAGGTGCCGAGGATCTTCTCCAGCACCGGGTACAGGATGCGGTCCTCGGACAGGTTCGACTGGTGCACGAAGTGCGGCCGGGGGTCGTTGTTCAGCACGTGGCCGAGGTCGATCCGCGCCTCCAGCGGCACGATGTACGACTGGTAGCCGGTGTTGACGTCCAGCGGCTGCGGCAGGCAGGTCGAGTTGGCGTTGTTCTCGCAGACGCCGCTGCCGCCGTTGGCCGTGCTGGTGTAGATCCAGTTGTACTCGTCGGTCTCCTCCTTCGCCGTGCCGGCGTTGTAGAAGACGTTCATCGGGTACCGCGGCACGGTCAGCGTGGACGAGCCGACGGCCCGCTGGCCGGGCTCGCGGGAGGCGTCGCTCGCGGTGAACCTGATGCCGTGGGCGGCCAGCGCCGGCGCCAGGTTCGGGTTGTCGCTGGTCTCCTGCGGGGCGGTCAGCAGCCCGGAGTGCTCGCCGGTGACCAGGGTCTGCGGGTCGAACTGGAGGCCGTTCGCGGTGGCCCAGTCGGCGTTGTTCTTGATCTGGCTGGAGATGGTGTTCTGGTCGACCCAGACCGTCTTGCCCGTGGCGTCCTTGGAACAGCGCCACGGCACCACCGAGACGTCCTGGACGCAGCCCAGGTACGGGTGGGTGTAGGTGTGGTTGACCCACCGGTAGCTGCTCTGGTCGGCGATCATCTGGTTCGCCGTGGCGTCCACGGTGGTCTCGTGGTCGGCCTTCCAGTCCTCGCTGCCGCCACCGTTGAACACCATGTCCAGGGTGAAGTTGTTGGCCGTCTGCCACTGCTTGAGGTGCTGGGCGTCGGCCTGGGTCATCCGGATCGGGTTGGCGGTGTCCGGGGTGCCGGGCGGACAGGTGACGTCACCGGGGGTGCACTTGAGCACGGTGTCCCAGCGGTCGTCGGCCAGGAAGACGTCGTCCACGTGGGTGGCGAAGTAGTTGCGGTCGTAGCCGAGGTGGACGCCCTGGGTGATCCAGTCGACCATGCCGCGGGCCAGCAGGCGGTACTGCTGCTGGTACTGGTTGTAGACGAACGTGACGACCAGTTCCTTGCGGCCGTCGTGGGTGTACTCGCCGACCAGTGAACCGCGCGCGGTCGTGTTGGGTATCGGCGCGTCGACCAGCGGGACGAACGAGGCACCGGCCGGCAGGCCGGCGAGCGGAGTGGCGAGGTAGCCGTAGCTCTCGCTGACGTTCGGGTCGTTGTCCTCGAACGGGACGCTGCCCTTGAGGTACCCGAACGGGCCCGAAGTTCCGGCTGCGGTGGTGGCGCCCTGGAATCCGTCCAGCGTGCCCACGAATCCGGGATTCTGGGCGTAGTTCAGGCCCACCGCCGGACTGGCCCACGTGTACGCGTCGATCTGGCGGACGTTGAATGCGGCTTCGTAGCTCGCGATCGCGGTCATCTCGGCGGCACTGTTGGGGAAGGGGTTTTCGTTGGGCAGCACGATGCCCTGGAACTTCCCCCGGGGCTGGCCGTTCACCGTGTCACTCAGGAAAGCGGAGTTGATGACGGGACGGTTGGGGTCATTGAGGCTGATGACCTTGTAGAGCGTGCCCTGGCTCTTCAGCTCGGCGGTGATGGCCGCGACGGACGGGCCGCCGTCGTCGACGACCAGGACGGTGAGGTCGATCCTGGGCGGCGCGGTGTCGCCGTGGGCCAGGGTGGTCTGCAAGCCGCTGGCCAGCAGGACTGCCGCCGCGCACGCGGCGACTCTTCGGGTCGCTCGACCCATGGTGATCCTCCCCTTGGGGCGGGCGGCGCTGCTCGGCGCTCGCCTGCCCGTGTAGCTGTTCGCGGGCAGCAGGCTGCCCGGGCCCATCCTGGTCGAGGGACGGCGGTGCGGGGGACCAATTGGGCGAGAGTGCAGCGAACCTGTTACCAACGTTCATGGCGATGCCATGAAGGCGCTGATTGTGACCGGAACCGCACCGGCGGCGCAAATGATGAATTGAAAATGAAAAACCGGAAGCTGAGCGCTACACGTGGTTACCGGCGGTGCGGCTCGGTGGGGCAGGCGGGAGACCTACACTGTCGTTGTTACGCATGACACTCTTGCACATCCCTCCGCCCCGTTGGGCAGGTTCATGCAATATCGGGCACTGCTGTGCCATGTGACAGTCCGAATATGCAATGGAGGCGCTCGCGTGGTCGATCAGCATACCGGGGCCGGTGGATTCCGGGGCGTGCGGAATGCGCCACCGGAGCCGGACGGAACGCCGCTGGTCGGACGCAGTCTCGGTTTGCGGGGCGCGCTGAATGCCCGGGATCTGGGCGGGTACCGGGCGGCCGACGGGCGGATTCTCCGGTCCGGGGTGGCGCTGCGCAGCGATGGCCTGAACCATGTCACCGTCGAGGACCTCGGCCCGCTCGGCGCGCTCGGCCTGCGCAGCGTGGTGGACCTGCGGAGCATGGGCGAGGTCCGCGAAGCCGGTCTGGACCGCCTGCCCGGTGGCGTGACGCTCCATCACCTTCCGCTGCTGGCCGCGGACTTCGACATCTTCCTGCTGATCCGCGAGGCGCTGGCCGATCACAGCCCGCAGCGCCAGCGTGCGCTGCTCGGCGACGGCCGGGCGGCCGCCCTGATGACCGGCCTCTACCGCTGGTTCGTCACGGATCCGGTGGCGCGCGAGCGCTTCGCGGCCCTGCTGCGCCTGCTGGCCGCCCCGGAGGGGCCGCCGCTGCTGTTCCACTGCTCGGCGGGCAAGGACCGCACCGGTTGGGCCGCCGCACTCCTGCTGACCGCCCTCGGGGTGGACCGCAGGACCGTCCTGGCCGACTACCTGCTCACCAACGAGCGTTCCGCCCCGGTGGTGCGGCGGGTGCTGGACGACTTCGGCACCCGCGGCCTGATGCGCGAGCCCGACCTGCTCCTGCCGGTCCTCCGGGCCGACGACGACTACCTGGGCGCGGCCTTCGCGGAGGTCGAGGCCGGCTGGGGCGGCTTCGACGCGTACTGGCGGGACGGGCTCGGGCTGGACGACGAGGTGCTGGCCGGGCTGCGGGCCAACCTGCTGGACGGCCCGGGCGCCGAGCGGAGCGGCCCGGCCCCGGGCGGCCGGCTCAGCCCTCGTTGATCAGCCCCTCGCGCAGCTGGGTCAGCGTCCGGGTGAGCAGCCGGGAGACGTGCATCTGGGAGATCCCGATCTCCTCGCCGATCTGCGACTGGGTGAGGTTGCCGAAGAACCGCAGCATGATGATCCGGCGCTCGCGCGGCGGCAGCTTGGCCAGCAGCGGCTTGAGCGACTCCCGGTACTCCACGCCCTCCAGCGCGAGGTCCTCGTAGCCGAGCCGGTCGGCCAGCGGTCCGTCGCTGTCCTCCTCGCCGGCGCCGGAGTCGAGCGAGCTGGCGGTGTACGCGTTGCCGACCGCGAGGCCCTCGACCACGTCCTCCTCGCTGACCCCCAGGCAGGCCGCCAGCTCGGCGACGGTGGGGGAGCGATCCAGTCGCTGGGAGAGCTCGTCGCCGGCCTTGGTGAGCGCCAGCCGCAGCTCCTGGAGCCGCCGCGGCACCCGCACCGACCAGCTGGTGTCCCGGAAGAAGCGCTTGATCTCGCCGACCACGGTGGGCATCGCGAAGGTCGGGAACTCCACCCCGCGCTCCGGGTCGAACCGGTCGATCGCCTTGATCAGGCCGATGGTGCCGACCTGGACGATGTCCTCCATCGGCTCGTTGCGGCTGCGGAAGCGCGCCGAGGCGTACCGGACCAGCGGCAGGTTGAGCTCGATCAGGGTGTCGCGGACGTAGGTGTGCTCGGCGCTGCCGGGGTCCAGCGCGGCCAGCCGCAGGAACAGCGAGCGGGAGAGCGTCCGGGTGTCCAGTCCGGAGCCGGTCGGCGTCTCGGATCCCGCGTCGGGGCCGGGCGGCCGGGCCGGTTCGACCCGCTGCCGCGGGACCAGGTCCTCGACGACGGCCGTGCCGTTGGCCTGTCCAGCGTGGATCTCCGCAGTGCCCAGCTCTCCGGACATGCACCCACCCCCTTGTGACTGTCGGTTGAACGGGGGCCGTCGCGCGGAGGTTCCCGACGAGGGCCTTCCCCCTCCATACCGGAACACGGTCCACGGCAAACCCGAACGTCGCGAGATGTCACACCGGGGTAACTCGCTGCAATCTCACTCTTCCCAGGAGTTGCCGGTCCGAAGCCTGGTCAGGATCCGTGAGAGCAGCCGGGACACGTGCATCTGGGACATCCCCAGCTCGGTGCTGATCTGGGACTGGGTCAGATTGGCGAAGAACCGCAGCATCACGATCCGTCGCTCCCGCTCGGGGAGCTGGACCAGCAGGTGGCGGACCATGTCCCGGTGCTCGACCTCGGCCAGCGCGGAGTCCTCGTAGCCGAGCCGGTCGAGCAGGGCGAGCCCGCCCTCGTGCTCCTGCGCGGCCTCCAGGGAGGCCGCGTTGTAGGCCCGTCCGGCATCCAGGCAGGCCCGCACGTCCTCCTCGGGGATCCGCAGGCTGGCGGCGATCTCGGGCACCTTGGGCGCCCGTCCGTGCAGCACCGTCAGCTCCTCCATGGCGCCGCTGACCTGGACCCACAGCTCCTGGAGCCGGCGCGGGACGTGCATGGTGCGGACGTTGTCGCGGAAGTAGCGCTTGATCTCGCCCAGGATCGTCGGCAGCGCGTAGGTGGGGAACTGGACGCCGCGGCCGGGGTCGAAGCGGTCGATCGCGTTGATCAGACCGATGGTGCCGACCTGGACGACGTCCTCCATCGGCTCGCTGCGGCTGCGGAAGCGGGTGGCCGCGTAGCGGACCAGCGGGATGTTCACCTCGATCAGGGCGGCCCGGACCCGCTCGCGCTCGGGGGTGTCCGGGGGCAGCTCGGCGAGCCGCTCGAACAGCACCCGGGTCAGCGTCCTGACGTCCACGACGGGGCGGCCGCCGGGGCCGCGCAGCCGTTCCGGGCGGAGCTCGCCGGCCGGGCTGGTGATCGCAGCCAGCACCTCGTCCACGGACACCTCACCCCTCCCAAAGTCGTCAACGGCGGGCCCTGCGGAGCGGGTGTCGCGGCTGGTTCACCACCTCGCCATGTCCGGCAAAACCGGTCATAGCATCACAAGGTGGGCACAGGTCGGGCAAGCACCCGGCGGAGGTGTGTTGGTGGGCTGTTCAACCTTCCCCGGGCCGGCCCGCGAAGCGTGGCAAGGATCGTTCCGGAACGGAGCAAGGCGCCCCGCCCGGAGACCGGACGGGGCGCCGCGGTCCGTCCGGGGGACGGGCCCGGGACGGGCTTCGGACGGGCCCGGGTCGGACGGGTGCTCAGACCTCGACGTCGGCGATCACCCAGGTGGCGAACTCGCGCCAGAGACCGGCCGCGGCCTGGTGGTCCGGGTGGGTCAGGTAGGCCTGGAGGGCGTCCCGGTCCTCGACCAGGCTGTTGATCGCGTAGTCGTAGGCGATGTCGCGCTCGGTGGTGTTCCAGCCGCACTCCCACTCGCGCAGCTCGGGGATCACCGAGCCGAGCGCGTCGAAGGCCTTGGCGCCGGTGAGCACGCGCTCTTCGTCCTTGCTGACGCCTTCGTTGAGCTTGAACAGGACCAGGTGCCGGATCACGATTGCCGCTCCTCGCGGACGGGGACAGAGGGTCCCGCTCACCGTAGCCGGTGCGCGGGGCCCGGCCGTGGACCGCCCGTCACTTGATCAGACCGGTCATGAAGGTGCCGACCGCCTTGGCCGCGTTCGAGATCCCCTCGAACCCGAGCTGGACCAGCTGGGCGGACCGGGAGGGCGAGGTGATGATCGAGTAGAGCACGAAGACGAGCAGGAGGACCATGCCGATCTTCTTCGCCTGCGCCATCGGGTGACCTTCCTCCCAGCCGTGGGCCGCCGTCGTCCGGTCCCCGAGCGGCCTGCAGGGGGCAGCTTATCCACCCGGACGGGCTATCAAGTGTGCGACGCGTTCGGCCGGCGGGACGAAGGTCCCCGCGAGGGGGGCCTTTCTCCGGATGCCCGGTCGCGCGCCGGGCGGCAGGATGGATGACGTACCGAGGGTCTGGCAGGAATCCTTCGGTACATGGATCCGGAGCTCCCCGCTGTGGGACCGGTCGCCGTGGCTTCCCCCCGAGCGGCGCCGGTTGTGGGACTCCGTCGGGGGAGCGGTCAGTCCCCCCGAGCCGCTCCCCCCTCCAGGCTCCGTACGGACCGGGCACCGGTGGTCACCGGCCCGGGGTGCGGAGCCGTTTTCCATGCCCGCGCCGGCCTCGTGCGCGGCGGCGGGACGAACGCCGGCGGGACAAATGCCGGCGGGACAAATGCCGGCGGGACAAATGCCGAGGGCCCGTCCGGATCGGACGGGCCCTCGGGCTTTCGAGCGGTAGCGGTGGGATTCGAACCCACGGTGGAGTTGCCCCCACACACGCTTTCGAGGCGTGCTCCTTTGGCCGCTCGGACACGCTACCGAGAGGAACTCTACCGGAGGGGTGGCGCAGTCACGAAATCCGTATCGCCGTGGCGGTCGGCGGGCCCTCAGCGGTGGGTGTCGAAGAAGGCGCGCAGCTGCTCGCCGCACTCCTCGGCGAGGACGCCCCAGATCACCTCGGGACGGTGGTTGAGCCGGCGGTCGCGCATCACGTCGAAGAGCGAGCCGGCCGCGCCGGCCTTCTCGTCGAGGGCGCCGTAGACCACCCGGTCGATCCGGGACAGCACGATGGCGCCGGCGCACATGGTGCACGGCTCCAGCGTGACGACCAGCGTGCAGCCGCTCAGCCGCCACTCGCCCTCCCGTCGCCCGCCGCCACCCTTGTTCGGCGCGCTGCGCGCGGCTCGCCTCAAATTCCGGGCCGCCTGCCGGATCGCGACCACCTCGGCGTGCGCGGTCGGGTCGCCGACCGCCTCACGCTCGTTGTGGCCGCGTCCGATCACCTCGCCGTCCGGGCCCAGGACGAGCGCCCCGACCGGTACGTCCCCGGTGGCCGGCGCCAGCGCGGCCTCGGCCATGGCGAGGCGCATCGGCGCCGCCCAGCGGTCACGGACCGGGTCGGGGCGGACGGGGGCGGGCAGCGAGGGGACGTGCGGGACGGTCAGCGAGGTGGATGCGGGCTGCATGGCATCCAGTGTCGGGCATCCGGTGGTGGACACCGGTACGGCCGACGGCGCTACCGGACGGCCTCCAGGACCTCGCCGCAGCCCAGGGCCTCGGCGATCTCCTCCAGGGCGTCGCCCGGCACCGCGCCCTCGCCGCTGAGTGCGAGCAGCTCGTCGGAGGCGAGGCCGAACTCGGTGAGGATGTGGGTGTCGCCGAGCGGGCCGACCGGGACGCCGCCGCGGGCGTCGGACTCCTCCTCGTCCTGCTCCTCCGCCTCCTCGGCCTCCTCCAGCAGGTGGTCCAGGTCGCCGAACTCGCTCTCGCCGGCCTGGTCGACCAACTCGTCGGTGAGGACGGAGCCGTAGGAGCTGCGGGCGGCGGCGGCGCCGTCCGACACGAAGATCCGCGGGTCCTCCTCCCCGTCCACGCGGACGATGGCGAACCAGGCGTCCTCCTGTTCGATGAAGATCAGGACGCTGTCGTCGTCCTGGGTGGAGTCGCGGGCCAGATCGGCCAGATCGGCCAGGGTTTCGACGTCGTCGAGCTCCGTCTCGCTCACATCCCACCCGTCCTCGGAGCGAGCAAGCACTGCAGCGAAGTACGCCACCAGGGACACTCCCAAGATCATCGGTCTCGGCTGTCGGCGCGCACGGGCAACGCGGAAATCTGGCCGCCCCCGCGCCAGAGGCGGTCCGCTTGTTCGGACCGTCCCATCGGAATCGTGACAGAAAGGCCGCCCTTGCGGGGGGTGTTCGGCAGCGCGTCTTTGCAGGTCGTGTCGGAAGGACCGGGTGGCGGACGGCAAAGCCGTGCCGGACGGTCCGAAGCCGGTCGAAATTTGCTCCGAACGGCCGCCGGGGCCGCCCCGGGCCCCGTTCCGGGTTCGCCCGGGGCCGCGCCGGGTGCGTGCCGCGGTCGCGTCAGGGTGGTGCGGGCCGCTTCCGGGTCGTGTCAGATCCGGAAGGTTCGCATCCGCATCGCCTCGCGCATCCGCCGCTCCTTGGTCCGCCGGGGCTGGACCCGCTCCCGCAGCTCGCGGGCCTCGGTGAGCTCACGCAGGAAGACGGCCCGCCGTTTGCGGCGCTCCGCCTCGGTCTCCGGGTGGTCGTACGGCGGGCCCGGGCTGCGGCCCGCCCCGTCGACGGGCTCGTCCATCGAGCCGTCCCCGGCGTTCGGGTTGCTCGTCATAAGAGGTGACATTCCCAGAACGGCCCGGTTGATACCACAGGAGACACTTCCGTCCGGACATCCGCGAAGGGCCGCGGCGTGTCACGGGAACGTCACCCGGACCGGCGCCCGGTGGGGCACGGCGAGTCGTACACCCGTCCAGGACCGGGCTAACCTCGGTACATGCGTCTCCACGTCGTCGACCACCCCCTGGTCGCCCACAAGCTCTCCACCCTGCGCGACGAGCGCACCGACTCGCCGACCTTCCGTCGCCTGACCGACGAGCTGGTGACCCTCCTCGCCTACGAGGCCACCCGGGACGTCCGCACCGACGAGGTGGAGATCACCACGCCCGTGGCGGTCACGCTGGGTACCCGGCTCAGCTACCCGCGCCCGCTGGTGGTCCCGATCCTGCGGGCCGGCCTCGGCATGCTGGACGGGATGACCCGACTGCTGCCGACCGCCGAGGTGGGCTTCCTCGGCATGGTCCGCAACGAGGAGACCCTGGAGGCCTCCACCTACGCCACCCGGATGCCGGATGACCTCTCCGGCCGCCAGGTCTACGTGCTCGACCCGATGCTGGCCACCGGCGGCACTCTGGTCGCCGCGATCAAGATGCTGATCGAGCGCGGTGCCACCGACGTCACCGCCGTGGTGCTGCTGGCCGCCCCCGAGGGCGTCGAGGTGATGCAGCGGGAGCTGGCGGACCTGCCGGTCACCGTGGTCACCGCCGCCCTGGACGAGCGGCTCAACGAGAACGGCTACATCGTCCCCGGCCTCGGCGACGCGGGCGACCGGCTGTACGGCACGGCCGGCTGAGCCTCCCCACCCGAACCACCGAACACCGAGAGCCCCCCGGCACTGCGTCTGCCGGGGGGCTCTCGGTGTTCGGTGTCCCTCAGCAGCTGCTGGTGGTGGTCGGGGTGGGGGAGGGCTTGGTGGCCAGCGCGAGGGCGGCGGCCGCCTGGGTCTCGTCCAGCAGGGCGTTGTAGCTGTCGCCGATCACGAAGTCCACGCTGCCGTCGGTGCGGGCGTCGGCGGTGACGGCGGCGCCGGCGATCTGCGAGCCGACCAGGGTGCCCGCGCCGGCGCCGGCCGGACCGGCGATCACCTGGGCGGTGCCGGGCACCTTCTTGTCCAGCTCGGCCGGGGCGTTGCCGACCTTGCCGATGACGAAGCCGCGCTTCTTGAGCTCCTCGGCCGTCCGGCCGGCCAGACCGGCTTTGGAGGTGGCGTTGTAGACGTTCACGGTGACCGCGGTGGGCTGCGGGACCGCGTGCGGGTCGCCCTGCGCGGCGGCGGGCGCACCGGAGTCGCCCGGGGCCCCCGGCGACGGGGCGGCCAGCGGCTTGCCGGACGGGGTCGCGCAGGCCTGCGCCGAGGCGTTCTTGTTCCTGCCGCTGAAGATGTCGTACAACTGCACGCCGCCGAGCGTGATCAGGGCCAGCGCGAGCAGGCCGGCGAGCACGCCGATCACCTTGCGGCTCTTCTTCGGGGGCCGCCCCAACCGCGGGTAGGTATTGCCGGTGACCCGGTACTGCTTCCCCTTGAGGCCTTGGGGAGTCAACATGCTCACGGTTTGTCTCCCCCTCGTGCCAGGGCGGGGTCGGGATGACGGATCGGCCGGGTGGGGACTTCCCCCCGGTGCGGGCGGAATCCCCTGGTCGTGGCCGTAGTCAGCAGCGTAGTGCCGTACGGCTTCGAAGGTACTAAACGATCATCATCTGGCGTAGCCCGGTACCCGAAAGGGGGTACCGGGGTATGCGCGGACCGCCCTCCGCCGGGTGGCGAAGGGGCGGTCCGGAAAGCCCGTGGTGGTCCGACGGTCCCTGTGGCGGGAGTCCGTCACTCCATTTCGAGGACGCGGGCGTGCAGCACCTGGCGCTGCTGCAACGCGGCCCGGACGGCCCGGTGCAGGCCGTCCTCCAGGTAGAGGTCGCCGCGCCACTTCACCACGTGGGCGAAGAGGTCCCCGTAGAACGTCGAGTCCTCGGCCAGGAGGGTTTCGAGGTCGAGTTGTCCCTTGGTGGTCACCAGCTGGTCGAGTCGCACCGGGCGCGGGGCGACGTCAGCCCACTGGCGGGTGCTCGTCCGGCCGTGATCCGGGTACGGCCGCCCATTGCCGATGCGCTTGAAGATCACACGGAAAGCCTACCGTTTGGGCGGCGGATGGCGCAGCAGCCGCGGCCCCGCCACGCGCGCCGGTGTGAACTGCGGGTGGACGAATGTGGCCGTTTGATGGGAAATGTCGCGAACATCGCCCGGTGCCGATCGGGCTCCGTGCCGATGCCGAAGCGTTCCGAAGCGTTCCGATCCGCTCAGGAGTGGGTACCGCTGTCCTCCGGCCTCACCCCGCCGGCCGTCCGGGAGATCACCGAGGGGGCGCCTTCACCGGCACCGGCAGGACCAGGGCGGGCGGCAGCTCGGGCCGAGGAGATCCGACGCTGCCTGTTCGGGACGCCCGAGCGGCGGCGCTGACCGGTCAGCCGGAGAGCGCGGCGCCGATCCGGTCCAGGGAGGACAGCCGCATCAGGCCGTAGTGGTAGAACTCCACCTCGGGGACGCCGAGTTCGCGAAGGGTGGTGATCTTGGCGGCGAGGTTCTCCGGGCCGTCGCAGTCGGAGGACATCGGGCGCAGGATCACCGCCATGGACTGCGGGCGGACGCCGTGCAGGGCGAAGGCGGCGATCTTCTCCCGGACCGCCTCCGGGGTCTTCGCGTAGCCGAGGGTCTCGATCTGGTCGGCGGCCTTGGCGAGGGCGGGCAGGTCGATGCCGCAGAGCCAGCCCGTGCCCGGGCCGCCGCCGTCCATGAAGCTCAACCGCATGCCGTGCCGGCGGGCCTGCTCGGCGAGGTCGGCGGCCAGCGAGGTGACGGTGGCGGCGGAGGCGTCCACGTAGGCGGCGAAGGCGCCGTCGGCGAGGGCGCTCAGGTCGGCGGGCCCGGCGGCGGCGGACTCGTCGGCCAGCCGGCGGCGCAGCTCGGTGCGGACCGCCTCGGCCACCGCCTCGGCCGGGACACCGGCACCGGAGGCGGCGGCGCGGCAGTGCGGGCAGAAGCAGACCCCGAGCAGGGCCTCGGCGATCGGGCCCAGCTCCTCGAAGTAGCGCTCGTGGTGGTAGCCGTGGCGCAGCCCGTGGAAGTGCAGGGACTCGGCGCGGATCGCGTCCACGCCGTACCGGGCCAGTTCGGCGACCAGGGTCAGGGCGTACTCCCGGACCTCCGGGTTCGCCGGGCAGAGCTCGGTGAGGTGGCGGTCTCCGAAGGCGTTGGCCGGGGCGCAGTCGGGGCGGGCGAAGCCGAGCCGGTCGTTGTGGCAGAAGACCGTCCAGGCGTGCAGCTTCAGGCCGCGGCGGCGGGCCTCCTCCGCGGCCTCGGCGAAGGGGTCGCGGTCGCCGATCGCGGTGGACGGCACGGGGGCCAGCCGGCGGCCCTGCCAGGCGGCCGGGTCGGGGCGGAAGTACG
This sequence comes from Kitasatospora sp. NPDC101235, assembly GCF_044767505.1. NCBI lineage: Bacteria > Bacillati > Actinomycetota > Actinomycetes > Kitasatosporales > Streptomycetaceae > Kitasatospora > Kitasatospora sp. NPDC101235. The sequence goes on along the minus strand of NZ_JBIWNZ010000020.1, from coordinate 56,115 downwards.
CCGCGCCCGGCTCCAGGTAGCGGACCACCCGGCGGGGGTTGTGCGGGAAGACGTCGCGGGCCTCGTGGTAGACCGAGGCGAGGGTGACGCCGCCGACCCCGGCGCGGTCGGTGAGGTTGCCGAAGAAGGTGTCGGCGCCCTCGTCGAGCAGGTCGGTGGCGAAGGCGAGGACGGACGACTCCACGGTGCGGCTCCGGAGCTGGGGGAGGGGGAGCGGCCCACGCTAGCCGCAGGGGCGGGATTGGTCTATACCTGATGTTCCGGGCGGCCCGTCGGCCTCACAGGCCGAGCTCGTCCAGCTGCTTGAGCAGGGCGGAGCCGGGGCTGTTCGGGGTGCTCGCCTGCTGCGGGGGCTGCTGCGCGGTCGGCCGGTTGCGGAGCAGGACGGCGGCGGCCAGTCCGCCGATCAGCCCGCCGAGGTGACCCAGCCAGCTGACGCCCGGGGTGAGCGGCAGCACCCCGATCAGGATGGTCGAGTAGACCACCGCGACGACGATGCCGACCACCGCGTCCAGCACGTTGCGGTCCAGGACCCCGCGCAGCACCACGTAGCCCAGGTAGCCGTAGACCATGCCGCTCGCACCGGCCGTCACGGTGTTCGGGCTCTCCAGCAGCCAGACCAGCAGCCCGCCGGACACCAGGATCACCAGGCTGGCCAGCAGGAACTTCTTCATGCCGCGGTAGGCGGACAGGAAGCCGAGCACGAACAGCGGCCAGGAGTTGGCCTCGATGTGGCTCCAACTGAAATGCAGGAACGGCATGGTGAACATCTCGGGCAGGTCGTCGACCTGCTCCGAGCGCAGGCCGAACTCCCGCGACAGCCCGTAGTCGTCCAGCCAGTTGACCACCTGTACGGACCAGATGACGGCCTGAATGCCGAGCATGGTGAACAGCGCGCGGCGTGAGTCGGCGAACAGTTGGGCGAATTTGGCGGCCATGCCTCGACTGTAGGGCCTGCCACCGTCCGACGGGATCGGATGTGCACCCCACTACAGTGACCCGTGTCATTCCGACCATGAGAGGTGGCAACCCCATGAGTGAGCGCGCGCCGCTGCCGTACGAGTTCCTGCCGCAGGTGCCGTCCTTCCCGCTGAGCAGCCAGGACATCACCGAAGGCGGCACGCTGGGCCGGGAGTTCATCCACGCCGGCGGCAACCTTTCGCCGCAGCTGGCCTGGTCGGGCCTGCCGGAGGGCACCCGGAGCATCGCGGTCACCTGCTACGACCCGGACGCGCCGACCGGCTCCGGCTGGTGGCACTGGCTCGCCCTCAACCTGCCCGCCGACACCACCGGACTGCCGCGCGGCGCCGGCTCCTCGGACGACAGCCTGCCTGGCGAGGCCTCCTTCCACGGCCGCAACGACTTCCCGGGCAACCAGTACGACGGTGCCGCCCCGCCGCCCGGCGCCCCGCACCGCTACGTCTTCGCGGTGCACGCGCTGGACGTGGAGAAGCTGGACGTCGCCGCCGACACCCCGCCGGCCCAGGTGGGCTTCAACCTCGTCTTCCACAGCCTGGGCCGGGCGCTGCTGACCGCCGAGTACGGCGTCTGAGCAGTGTCGGTATCCGATCGTCCGGTCGAGGTCTGGCGGCTGCCCGAGGAGGAGTGGAGGGCCGGCCGCCGGGCCCTGACCTGGACGGTGGGGCCGGACGGGGAGCTGGCCGTCCTGGTGGTGCCGGAGCAGTACGTGGCACCGGCCGGTTCGTGGCCGTACGCCCGGCTGCCGTTCGACGGCGAGGTGGTGGTGCACGGCCCGCGGGGCGAGTGGCGGATGCCGCTCACCGGGGTCGGGGTCTCGCCGGACCTCCTGGCGCTGCTGCCGGGCGGGCGGGTGCTGCTGGCCGGGCGCCGGGCCGACGAGCAGGCGGACGGCTGGGAGCGCAACGGCCAGGTGTTCGGGCCGGACGGCCGGCTGACCCGGGAGCTGCAACTCGGCGACGACGTCGTGGCATTGACCACCGACCGGGACGGCCGGATCTGGCTGGTCTTCGGGGACGAGGGCAACTACGGCGACAACCCGCTCGGCCAGTGCGGCCTGGTCGGGCTGGACACCGCCGGGCGGATCGTCTGGCGGCCGGACTTCAAGGACCTGGGCGACCAGCCGCTGGAGGGCCTCGCCGCCGCCACCGAGGGACGGCGGGCCTGGCTGGCCTGGTACGGCGAGAGCAGCCGCCTCACCGGGATCGACCCCGCCGAGGCCGAGCCGGTCGTCATGCGGTTGCCGGCCCGGCAGCCGATGGGCTTCGCGATCGCCGGGGACCGGGCCGTGTTCCTCCAGCCCGGCGGCGAGCTGATCCGGTGCGAACGGGAGAGCCGGAAGGGCTGGCGGGAGGTGCGCCGCGAGCAGGTCGGCGTCCTCGGGGACCTCGACCGGGAGCGCGCGTACGGCCGGGACGGCGTGCTGTGGTTCCGGTCCGGCAACGGCTGGTTCCGGGTGGAGGCCTAACCCTCCTGGCCCGACGCGTGGTGGGCGCGGGCGGCGAGCCTGCGCAGGTGCTCGCGCAGTGCCGGCGGCTCGTGCACCTCGAAGGCGCAGTCCAGCGACAGCAGCCGCATCGCCGTCCACTCCAGGGAGTCGGAGCGGGAGCGGAGGAGGCAGCTGTGCTCGTCGATCGGCGTGACCTCGGAGTCACCCGGCCTGAGGCCGTGGCGGACCCGCTCGGCCGGGGCGTGCACGGTGGCGACCACGGTGCCGCTCGGTGACGGGCGGCGCAGCTTGCCCGCCACGTACGCGGCGGCGTCCTCGGCGGGGAGCGGGCGCGGGGTGAAGCGGACGCCGGTGGCGGCCGGGCCGCTCAGCCGGTCGACCCGGAAGAGCCGCCAGTCCGCGCGGTCCAGGTCGTAGCCCACCAGGTACCAGCGGCGGCCGACCGAGACCAGCCGCTCGGGCTCGACCCGCCGCCTGCTCTCGGCGCCGTCGTACGCCCGGTAGCCGAAGCGCAGCCGCTCCCGGGCGGTGACGGCGCGGGCGAGCACGGTGAGGTCCTCCGGGTCGACGGTCGGGCCGTCCCCGGTGAGCAGCGGCACGGTTGCGGAGTTGAGCGTCCCGACCCGCTGCCGCAGCCGGCCCGGCAGCACCTGGAGCAGCTTGCCGAGCGCCCGTACCGAGGCCTCCTCGATGCCGACCACGGCGTGCCCGGCCGCCGCGCGGAGCCCGACCGCGATGGCCACCGCCTCCTCGTCGTCCAGCAGCAGCGGGGGCATCGCCGTGCCCGCGACCAGCCGGTAGCCGCCGACCGCGCCCATGCTGGCCCGCACCGGGTATCCCAGCTCGCGCAGCCGGTCGATGTCGCGCCGGATGGTGCGGGGGCTGACGCCGAGCCGCTCGGCGAGCTCGCTGCCGGGCCACTCGCGCGGCGTCTGGAGCAGGGACAGGAGGCTCAGCAGCCGGGCCGGGGTGTCGCTCATGCCACCCAGCATGCCGGAACAACTGGGACAGGTTCTGACCTACATGGCCGTTACCGTCGTGGGCGTGGAGAAGAGCGTCGTGGACGTGGAGAAGAAATGAGGACTACGGAATGAGCACCCCGGCAACGGACCGGCGGAGGTGGATCGCGCTGACGATCGTGATGGTCGCCTCCTTCATGGACCTGGTGGACGTCACCATCGTCAACATCGCCATCCCGAGCATCCAGCAGGACACCGGTGCCTCGTTCAGCGCCATCCAGTGGGTCACCGGCGGCTACGCGCTGGCCTTCGCGATCGGGCTGATCACCGGCGGCCGGCTGGGCGACATCCACGGCCGCAAGCGGGTGTTCCTGATCGGGATCGGCGGCTTCACGCTGGCCTCGGCGCTGTGCGGGCTGGCCTCCGGCCCGGAGATGCTGGTCGCGACCCGGCTGCTCCAGGGCGGGACGGCGGCGCTGATGGTGCCGCAGGTGCTGTCGATCATCCACGCGACCTTCCCGGCGGAGGAGCGCGGCAAGGTGTTCGGCCTGTTCGGCGCAGTGGTCGGGCTGGGCGCGGTCTCCGGTCCGATGATCGGTGCGCTGCTCACCGAGTGGGACCTGTTCGGTCTGGCCTGGCGCCCGATCTTCCTGATCAACCTGCCGGTCGGCATCGCCGGGCTGTTGCTCGGCCGCCGCTTCATCGACGAGTCGAAGGCCGACCAGGCACTGAAGCTGGACCTGGTGGGCGTGGCGCTGGCCAGCCTCGGCCTGCTGATGCTGATCTACCCGCTGACGCACGGCCGGGAGGCCGGCTGGCCGCTGTGGGGCTACCTGTCGATGGCCGGGAGCCTGCCGGTGTTCGCGCTGTTCGTGGCGTACGAGAGGGTCAAGACGCGGCGGGACGGCTCGCCACTGGTGGAGCTGGCGCTGTTCCGGGTGAAGTCCTTCGCGGCCGGGATCTGCGTGCAGCTGGCCTTCGGCGTGGCGCTCGGCATCTACTTCCTGGTCTGGACCCTCTACATGCAGGTGGGGCTGGGCTGGAGCCCGCTCAAGGCCGGTGCGACCGGCATCCCGTTCTCCATCGCGGTCTCCACGGCGGCCGGGCTGTCGGTGCAGAAGCTGGTGCCGCGGTTCGGGCGGAAGGTGCTCCAGACCGGCGCGCTGGTGATGGCGGCGGGCGTGCTCGTCTACATCTGGGAGGCGGACCGGTACGGGACGGCGATCACGGCCTGGCAGATGGCGCTGCCGCTGGTGGTGATGGGCCTCGGGATGGGGCTGATCGTCGCGCCGATCACCGACGCGGTGCTGTCGGAGGTGCCGCGTGAGCACGCCGGTTCGGCGTCCGGGCTGATCAACACCGTGCAGCAGGTGGGCAACGCGCTCGGGCTCGGCCTGGTGTCGGTGGCCTTCTTCGGGGCGATGGACGACGTGGTCGCGCCGGAGGCGGTCGGAGCGGCGTTCGGCGGGGCCTTCGTGCACGCGATGTGGTGGGTCGCGGGAGTGCTGTTCGCGGTGTTCCTGCTGATGTTCGCGTTGCCGCGCAAGCGGGGTGCGGCGGTCGAGGACGCCGCACCGGAGCGGGAGTCCGAGGCTGTCCTGGTCTGACGTCCTTGCCGTGGTCGAGGGCCTTGGTCGCGCTGCGCGGCCGGGGCCCTCTGTCCGTGGGCGGTACGCCTACACGGGGGTGCCGACCCGCTGGTAGCTGCTGCCGTCCTTCGGGCGGGCCAGGTGCCCGGCCTCGACCAGGTAGCGGCGCAGGGCCGGGACGTCGTCGTGCACGGCGCGCAGGGCGTCGTTGACCTCGGCCTCGGTGTAGCTGCGGCCCGGCTCGAACAGGGTCTCTGCGAGGTGGGCCAGCAGCTGCTCCCGGCGGGCCGCCTTGCGGGGGACGGCGATCAGGCGGCCGTCGGGGGCGAAGAGGGCGGACACGCTGCGGGTGGCGGGGGTGGTTGCGGTCATGCCGGAAGCGTCACCCGGTGGGGTGGGGCGGGGCAATCGGTTTTCGCGGCCGTGGTCCGCCCGTCGGCTCAGCGGGCGCCGCTGGTGGCGGCGGTGGCGGTCCGGGTGGTGGTGCGGGGCTTGGCGGCGGCCTTGGCCTCCTTCGCGGCGCGCTTCATCTCCTGCTTGAACTCCCGTACCAGGATGAGGGATTCGGGGCCGGTGATGTCGGCGACCGAGCGGTGCGAGCCCTCCTCGCCGTACACCCCGGCCGCCTCGCGCCAGCCCTCGGGCTGCACCCCGTACTGCTTGCCGAGCAGGGCCAGGAAGATCTGCGACTTCTGCTTGCCGAAGCCGGGCAGGGCGTTGAGCCGGCTGAGCAGTTCCTTGCCGGTGCGGACGTTCTTCCACAGCGCGGCGGCGTCGCCGTCGTACTGCGCGACGAGGAACTGGCAGAGCTGTTGCACCCGTTTGGCCATCGCGGCCGGGTAGCGGTGGACCGCGGGCTTCGCGGAGAGGAGTGCGACGAACTCCTCCGGGTTGTAGGTGGCGATCTCGTGGGCGTCCAGATCGTCGTGGCCGAGGCGCTGGGCGATGGTCAGCGGGCCGGTGAACGCCCACTCCATCGGGACCTGCTGGTCCAGCAGCATGCCGACGAGCGCGGCGAGCGCACTCCGTCCGAGCAGTTCGTCGGCCTCGGGCTGCTGTGCTAGCCGAACGGTGGCGTCCATGGACTTGCCCTCCTCGGAGTTGACGTCGGGTCGCCCAGTCTGGTGGAAGCGGCGTTGGCGCAGGCGGTCAACACGCCCGTAGCCGGGGAAGTCTTGTCTGTTGAACGCCTTGTCTGAGCTGCATTGTTCGTTGGCGGAGTGGGTTGGCGGGGGTGACGGCGGGTCGTCGCGGACAAATTTTTGCCCGCGCCTGTCACATCCGTCGGGTGCCCCGGGTCAGGGGAGTGTCGAACCGAACAGCCATCGAATGGGGAGCACTCCAATGTCCGTCGCCCACACCGTCGTCACCGTCCTCGGCGCCCTCATGGTCGGCTTCTCGGCCTACTCCGTCTTCGCCGGCGCCGAGTACGTCGTGAAGCCCCTCGCCGACTACGGCGTTCCGCGCGCCTGGTGGACCTGGCTCGGCGTCGCCAAGGCGGCCGGCGCCCTCGGCCTGCTGGCCGGCCTCGTCGTCCCGGCCGTCGGCTACGCGGCCGCGGTCGGCGTGGTCCTCTACTTCCTCGGCGCCGTCATCACCGTCGTCCGCGCCCGCGCCTACGCCCACGTCCCCTTCCCCCTCCTCTACCTGGCCCCCGCCGCCGCCTCCCTCGTCCTCGGCCTCGCGTCCTGAGGCCGGGCCCCGGCCTCCGCGGCCTCCGAATCCCCGGTGCGCGTGGGGGCGGGCATGGGGGCGTGCGGGGTGCGGGAGAGCGCTCGGCCGGGTGGGCGATATTGCGTGGAGGCGGCGAGTCATTTTATATGACTGTTTCTGTTGTGCCGGTGCGGCGAGCTGACGGCGGGTCATTCTTGGTCCAATCGACGCGTCCAGAAAGGCTCGCCCGCCGTGACCCAGCCGTTCGAACTGCCGTCCTTCTACGTGCCGCACCCGGCGCGGCTCAACCCCCATCTGGACGAGGCGCGAGCCCATTCCACCGTCTGGGCCCGGGAGATGGGGATACTGGAGGGTTCCGGAATCTGGGACCAGGCCGACCTGGAGGCCCACGACTACGGCCTGCTCTGCGCGTACACCCATCCCGACGCGTCCGCCGAGGCACTGTCGCTGGTCACCGACTGGTACGTGTGGGTCTTCTTCTTCGACGACCACTTCCTCGACATGTACAAGCGCACCAACGACCGCGAGGCGGGCAAGGCCCACCTCGACCGGCTGCCGCTGTTCATGCCGGCCGACCCGGCCGCCGAGCTGCCCGAGCCGGAGAACCCGGTCGAGGCGGGCCTGGCCGACCTGTGGCGGCGCACCGTGCCGGCGATGGGCGAGGACTGGCGGGTCCGCTTCGCCGAGAGCACCCGGAACCTGCTCAACGAGTCGCTCTGGGAGCTCGCGAACATCAACGAGGGCCGGGTGGCCAACCCGGTCGAGTACATCGAGATGCGCCGCAAGGTCGGCGGCGCGCCCTGGTCCGCGCAGTTGGTCGAGTACGCCGCCGGCGCCGAGGTGCCCAAGGAGGTGTCGGGCTCGCGGGCGCTGCGGGTGCTGATGGACGCCTTCTCCGACGGGGTGCACCTGCGCAACGACATCTTCTCGTACCAGCGGGAGGTGGAGGACGAGGGCGAGCTGAGCAACGGGATCCTGGTGCTGGAACGGTTCCTGGAGTGCTCCACCCAGGAGGCCGCCGAGGCGGTCAACGACCTGCTCACCTCGCGGCTCCAGCAGTTCGAGAACACCGTGTTCACCGAACTGCCGGTGCTGTTCGCGGAGACCGGGCTCGACCCGGAGGGCCGCGCCCGGGTGATGGCGTACGTCAAGGGCCTCCAGGACTGGCAGTCCGGCGGGCACGAGTGGCACCTGCGCTCCAGCCGGTACATGAACGGCGGTGGGGCGGCGGCGGGTTCGGGCGGTCCCGGCGCAGGGGTGGCACCCGGCTCGGGCGGCGCTCCGGCGGGGCTGCCGGGGCTGCCGGGCGGGTCCGGGGGCGGCAACTGGTGGGACCAGTACGCGATCGGCGGCATCGGCACCTCGGCGCTGGACATCCTGCGCAGCACGGCCGCGGGGGCCTCGGCGGCCCCGGCGGCCTCGGCGGAGAAGGGCGTGGCGTCGGCGGCCGGGGGCGCGGCGGGCCCGGCGGGGCGACGGGCGCGGTCGTACAGCCACGTGCCGTACCAGGCCGTCGGGCCGTCCCGGCTGCCCGAGTTCAAGCTGCCGTACGAGCTCCGGCTGAGCCCCCACCTGGACGGCGCCCGGGAGCGCGTGGTCGAGTGGGCGGAGCGGATGGGACTGCTGGCGGTGGAGCCGGGCGTTCCCGCGTCCGGCATCTGGGACGCCGAGTCGACGCGCGACTACGACCTCCCGCTCTGCGCGGCCGGCATCCACCCGGACGCCACGGCCGACCAACTCGACATCGCGTCGGCCTGGTTGCTCTGGGGCACCTGGGCCGACGACTACTACCCCCGGGCCTTCGGGCACACCCGTGACCTGGCCGGCGCCAAGGCCGCCAACGCGCGGCTGTCGCTGTTCATGCCGGTGGACGGCACCCCCGCACCGGAACCCGTCAACGCGCTGGAGCGCGGCCTCGCCGACATCTGGGAGCGCACCGCCGGCCCGATGGCCGTCGAGGCCAGGGCCCGGTTCCGGGTGGCGGTCGAGGCGATGCTGGACAGCTGGATCTGGGAGCTGGCCAACCACATCCAGAACCGGATCCCGGACCCGGTGGACTACCTGGAGATGCGCCGCTCCACCTTCGGCTCCGAGCTCACCACGAGCCTCTCCCGACTGGGCCACGGGGAGACCGTGCCGCCGGAGGTGTACGACCACGGCTCGATGCGCGCGCTGGAGAACTCCGCGATGGACTACGCGTGCATGATGAACGACCTCTTCTCGTACCAGAAGGAGGTCGAGTACGAGGGCGAGCTGCACAACGCCGTCCTGGTGGTGCAGAACTTCTTCAACTGCGACTACGAGTCGGCGGTCCGGATCGTCGACGACCTGATGCACTCGCGACTGGGCCAGTTCCAGCACGTCGCGCAGAAGGAACTCCCGGTCATGTACGAGGACTTCGGGCTGGAACCGGCGGCCAGGGAGCTGCTCGACGGGTACGTGGGGGAACTGGAGAACTGGCTCGCGGGCATCCTGAGCTGGCACGAGGGCTGTCTTCGGTACGGGACGGCCGACCTGGAGCGGCACTACGGCGCGGGACGGGACCTGGCGGAGGCCTCACAGGCCCGGCGGGCGGCCGCGGCGGCCGCCGCCGAGGCTCCGACGGCTCCCACCGCGCCGGCCCTCCCAAGGGTGCCGGTGCCCGCGGTGCCGCCGTTGCCCGTCCCCGGCCCCGAGCGGGCTCCGGAGCCCTCGGCGGCCGTCCTGACCGGTGTGCTGCCGCTCGGCCCGACCGGCCTGGGCACGGCCTCGTTGCGGCTGCCGTCGGGCGGGACGGTGCCGCGGCAGTGAGTCGCTGACGAAGCGCCCCCGCGCGGGTCCGTCCCGCTCCATCCCGCGCGGGGGCGCCGCGTCGTGGCTAGGCTGGCGAGCCGGGGACCGGCGCGCGCCCTCCGGCGCGCGCACTTCGCCACACACGAGGGCAGAGAGATGGCTGCGCTACCTGAGGGCACACCCTGTTGGGCCGACGCGATGTTCACCGATCTGGAGGGCGCGAAGGCCTTCTACGGCGACGTGCTGGGCTGGACCTTCGGTGAGAGTTCGTCGGAGTTCGGCAACTACACCCGGGCGTACTCGGACGGCAGGGCGGTCGCCGCGATCGTGCCGCCGATGCCCGGCGTGGAGGCCCAGTCCGCCTGGTGCCTGTACCTGGCCTCGCCGGACGCCGCCGCCACTGCGGCGCGGATCCGCGCCAACGGCGGTGAGGTGCTCATGGGGCCGACGCAGATCGGCGACTTCGGCACGATGGTGATCGCCAGGGACCCGGCCGGCGTGGTGTTCGGCGTCTGGCAGGCAGACCGGTACGAGGGCTTCGAGCAGCAGGGCGGGCCCGGCGCGTACAGCTGGGCCGAGCTGGTGACCCGCGAGCCCGCGAAGGCCGACGCCTTCTTCCCCGCGGTCTTCCCGTACGGCGTGACGAGGATGGACTCCGAGGAGTTCGACTACCGGATGTTCCGGGTCGGCGACCGGCCGGTGCTGGGCTGGATGGGAGCCGAGGGCGTCCTGCCGCCCCAGGCGCCCTCGTACATCAGCGTCTACTTCGCGGTGGACGACACCGATGCCGCGATCGGGCGGCTGACGGCGCGTGGCGGCACGGTGTACTTCGGGCCGATGGACAGCCCGTTCGGCCGGTTCGCGGCGGTCGGCGACCCGCAGGGTGCGGCCTTCGGGCTGATCGACCTCGGACGGACGGTCGGCGAGCAGCCGAAGACGGTGGACGGCTCATGACGTGGCGGGCGGCAGGCCGGCCCGTCCGGAGGGCGGCGGGAGTGGCCCGTGGGTGAGCGCGAGGAACTCGTCGAGACGCTCGACAAGCACCGCGGCCTGCTGCGGCACACCGTCCGGGACCTCACCGACGCGCAGGCGGCCCGGCGCACCACGGTCAGCGAGCTGAGCCTCGGCGGCCTGATCAAGCACGTGGCGGCGGTCGAGGAACGCTGGGGGCGGTTCATGACCGGCGGCGCCGAGGCGATGCGGGGCCGGGACGGGCAGCACGGCCCCGGCAACGCGGACGCCTGGGCGGCCCAGTTCCGGATGGCGGAGGGCGACACCCTGGCCGGGCTGCTCGCCGAGTACGAGCGGGTGGCCCGCGGCACGGACGAGCTGGTCCGGACCCTGCCCGACCTCGACCTCGCCCATGAGCTGCCGCCCGCGCCCTGGTTCCCGCCGGGCACGACCTGGTCGGTCCGGCGGGTGCTGCTGCACCTGATCGCCGAGACCGCGCAGCACGCCGGGCACGCCGACATCGTCCGGGAGTCGCTGGACGGGGCGAAGTCGACGGGCTGAGCGGCGCCGACGGTGGCCGGAGCGCCGTCAGGGCAGCTCCACGCCGAGGAGTTCGCGCAGCACCCGGCCGCCGTCCGGGGTGACCCGAAGGGCCCGTCCGGAGCCGATCCGCTCCACCCAGGCGCGGTCCAGGGCGGCCCGGCAGAGCGCCGCGCCCAGCGCCCCGCCCAGGTGGTTGCGGCGCTCCGTCCAGTCCAGGCAGCTGCGCACCACCGGGCGCCCGCCCCGGCGGCCCGCGCGCGGCGGCAACTCGATCGCCTGCGCGGCCAGCCAGTCCCGCCCGAGCCCGGTGACGGCCAGCCCGCCCTCCTCGGTGACCAAGCCGCGGGCGAGCAGCGCGTCGGACACGGCCACGCCGAGGCGCCCGGCCAGGTGGTCGTAGCAGGTGCGGGCGCGCGCCTCGGCGCTCAGCCGGGTGGCCTCGCCCAGGTTACGGGGAGCGGTCGCGGGGCCGGGGCCGGACTCGGCGAAGGCGGTGAGGTCCTCGATCAGCGTGGCCACCGCGGGCGTGGCCAGTCGGACGTACCGGTGCCGGCCCTGCCGTTCCTCGGCCAGCAGCCCGCCCGCGATCAGCCGGGACAGGTGCTCGCTGGCCGTGGACGGCGCGACGCGCGCGTGCCGGGCCAGCTCACCGGCGGTCCAGGCGCGGCCGTCGAGCAGCGCGGTGCAGATGGCGGCGCGGGTGGGGTCGGCGAGCAGGGCGGCGAAGGCGGCGAGCGTCATGCCTCCATGGTCGGGGTGCGGGGGCGTGTCCGTGGGTGTGTCCGCGGGCGCGCGGAGGGCTGCGTCCGGGGGCCGGGGCGGTCGAAGCGGCGGGGCCGCGTGGGGGAGCGGAGCCGGGGACATGCCTCCAGGGTCGCGCCGGCACGGTTCGGCCGGCGCCGAAACGACCCGGGGCCACGATGACGGCATGAGCGAAACCACGGTGGCCTCCGGCCCCGCGACCATGACCTTCTCCCGCTACGGCGACGTCACGGCGGCCCTGGCCGACCCGGCGCTGGTCCCGCCGCCCGCCGCGCCCGGCGCCACCCCCGGCACGGTGGCCTGGCTGCGGTCCGCCGTCGCCCGGTTCAGCTCGGGCGAGCCGCACGCCCGGCGCCGGGCGCTGGTGCTGGCCGACCTGGAGCGGCTGGACCCGGCCCGGCTGCGGGTGGCCGCGGCCGGCGGCTTCGAGCCCGACGTCCGGCTGCGGGTGGTCCGGGTGCTCGCGGCGGAGCTGGGCCTGGCCGACCCGGAGGCCGTGGCGCGGGACGTCGCGACGGTGGCCCGGGCGTACTTCGCCGACACACCGGACGACCCGGCGGCGGACGTGGCGGTGGCCCGGCTGCTGCCCGCGATGGGGGACCGGGACGAGGAGACGGCCGCGAACCGGATCGGCCTGCTCGTCCAGGCCTGCGACGCCACCGCCGCGCTGGTCGAGGGCGCCCGCCGGCACGAGGACGGGCCGGCCGGGGTGCTGCGCACGGACCCGCCGCTGAGGACGATGCGCCGGCTCGCCGCCCGGGCGACCGAGGTCGGCGGGGTCGCGGTACCGGCCGGGACGCAGGTCCTGCTCGACATCGCGGCCGCCCAGGCCGGGGCGCCGGAGGGCGTCGCGCTCACCTTCGGCGCCCCGCCCCGGAGTTGTCCGGGGCGCTCGCAGGCCATGGTCATCGCCGAGGGCATCCTGTACGGCGCCTCCGATCCGGCGGACACCGAGACGCCGCCGGCGTCGGACCTCGACAAGGGCGAACTCGCCTCCCTGGTGCCGGAGATGGTCGATCACGTGCTCGCGCTGGCGGCCGGCTGGACGGTCTGGGACGGTCGCCCGATCGTCAACGCCGACGGCCGAACCTACGCTCCGCACAAGGCGGTTCGCCGCATCACCGACCATCTCCTGGACCACCTGGCCGAGTTGGATGCCCGACTGGTCGGCGAGCCGACCGAGCCCGACCACTGGCACGCCTCCAACGTCACCACCCCGGCCGACCTCGCCCCGTTCACCACTGCCGACCTGGACGAGGCCCGCAGCCGGCTGACCCGGCTGGCCGGGATCTGGTCCCGGCGGATCGCCGCGCTGCCGGACGGGCAGCTGGACGACTCGCCGGGGGCGGGCTGGAGCTTCCGGCAGATCGTCTGCCACGTCTCCGGGGCCGGGTACTACTACGCGGACTCGGTCGGGAGCCCGGCGGACGCGGCCGACTGCCCGGCGGACGCGACCGGAGACCTCACGAACGAGCCGATGGAGACGACCCGATGACCCCCTTCGCGGCCCTGCACCACCGGCCCGGCCGCCCGCTGCTGCTCCCCAACGCCTGGGACCACGCCTCGGCCGTCGCCCTCGCCGCCCAGGGCCACCCCGCGATCGGCACCACCAGCCTGGGTGTGGCAGCCGTCGCCGGGCTGCCCGACGGCGCCGCCGCCACCCGCGCGGAGACCGTACGGCTGGCGCGCCGGCTCGGGCGCGGCGGCTTCCTGCTCAGCGTCGACGCGGAGTCCGGGTTCAGCGACGACCCGGACGAAGTCGCCGAGCTGGCCGTGGAGTTGGCGAAGGCGGGAGTGGTCGGCATCAACCTGGAGGACGGCCGGGCGGACGGCACGCTGACCCCGTCCGTCCGTCACGCCGCGAAGATCGCGGCGGTGAAGGCGGCCGTGCCGGAGCTGTTCGTGAACGCCCGCACCGACACCTACTGGTGCGGTCAGGGCGCCCCCGAGGCGGAGACGCTCCGGCGCCTGGACGCCTACCAGCGGGCGGGCGCGGACGGGGTGTTCGTCCCCGGGTTGACCGATCCGGCGGCCATCGGCCGGCTGGTCGGCGCGCTCGCCGTCCCGCTCAACATCCTCTGGACGCCGGCCGGCCCGGGCCTCGCCGAGCTGGCCGGGCTCGGGGTGGCCCGGGTCAGCCTGGGCTCGTTGCTGTACCGCGCGGCCCTGTCGGCGGCGGTGGCCGCGGCGGCGGCCGTCGCGGCGGGCGAGCCGGTCGGCCCGGTGCCCGGGTACGCGGAGGTGCAGGCGCTCAGCGGGAGTTGAGCACGTCCCGGGTGGGCCGACCGTCCGGGTTCAGCCCTCGTGGCGGGCGGCCCGGGACGCCTCGATCCCGTCCAGGATGACGTTGACGCCGCGGGCGAAGCTGCTGTCCCGGCCCGCGGCGACCTCGTCCGGAACCTCGGTGGTGTACAGCCGGTGCAGCCGCGGGAACTCCTTGGTGGCCTCGATGACGGCGGGCAGCAGCTGGTTCATCCACTCCTGCTCGTCCTGGCCGCTGCGGGCCAGCGCGGTCACCCAGGAGGCCTCCACGCAGGCGGTCCCGATGGTGTAGCCCATGACCGCGTTCATCGCGTCGTTCGCCTCGCCGATCTCGAAACCGGCCGTGTCCAGCACGGCCAGCAGGGCCTCGGAGAGCCGCATCCAGCTGGGGCCGAGGTAGATCATCCCGACGTCGCCGATCACGGACACCATCCAGGGGTGGCGCATGATGGCCGCGCGCATGCTCTCGGCGCACTCCATGACCTTCGCGCGCCAGACCTCCGGGTCCTCGCAGCCCTCGGCCTCGGGCTGCGGGAGGGTGCCGAAGACCTGGTCGACGACCAGGGCGAGCAGCTCGTCCTTGTTGGCGACGTGGGTGTAGAGCGAGGTCGCGCCGGCGTTCAGCCGGGCGGCGAGCTTGCGCATGCTCAGCGCCTCGATGCCGTCGGAGTCCAGCAGCGCGAAGGCCTCGGCGACGATCTGCTCGCGACTGAGGGTGGGCTGCTCCCGCCGTCGCTGGGGCCGGTTCCACAGCGTCGGGATGCCCGGGGTCGTACCGTCCTCTGATTTGGCCGCCATCGGGCCCTCCTCACCAATCGTCCGGACCCGGTTCGGTCCGGCGCAGCTCGCCACACGGTTGCGAACAGTGTACGGCGCCACGAACAGCGTGCGGAGGTCGAACGGCGTACGGCGTTGCGAACAGTGTGCGGTGTCCGTACAGTGTTCGGAGCGGCGCACACCGTACCCCTGGGGACGGAGGGCGGTGTGCCCGCGACGACTTCCGCGCGGCCACAGCCCGCGTCCGATCCGAAGCTCGAAGGGGGAAACGCCGTGGAACGTCATCCGCAGCGCTGGCTCATTCTGGTCGTGCTCTGTCTCAGCAGCCTGGTGCTGGTGATCGACAACATGGTGCTCACGGTGTCCGTCCCTCCGATCGCGGAGGACCTCAAGGCCGGGGCGCAGGACATCCAGTGGATCATCGACTCGTACATCCTGGTCTTCGCCGGCCTGCTGCTCACCTCGGGCAGCCTCTCCGACCGCTTCGGCCGGCGGAAGGTGATGATCGTCGGACTGGCGCTGTTCGGCGCCGCCTCGCTGGTCGCGGCGTACGCCGGCAGCCCCGGTGAGCTGATAGCCGGGCGCGTCCTGATGGGCGTCGGCGGCGCGCTGGTCATGCCGAGCACGCTCTCCATCCTGATCACCGTCTTCGACGACGAGGAGCGCCCGAAGGCGATCGCCGCCTGGACCGCGGTGGCCATGATCGGCCTGGTCGGCGGTCCGGTGCTGGGCGGCGCGCTGATCGCGCACTTCTGGTGGGGTGCGGTCTTCCTGCTCAACGTGCCGGTCGCGGCTGTCGCCATCCTCGCCGCGATGGTGCTGATGCCCGAGTCCAAGGGGCCGTGGCGCCGTCCCGACCTGCCGGGCATGGTGCTGTCGATGATCGGCATGACGGCGCTGGTCTGGTCGATCATCGTGCTGCCCCGGGACGGCTTCACCAGCGTGAGCACCCTCGGCGCGCTCCTCCTCGCGGTGGCCGCACTGGCCGGCTTCGCCGTCCGGCAGGTCCGCACCGACTCGCCGATGGTCCCGCTCAACCTGTTCCGCAACCGGGTCTTCACCGGCGCCAGCTTCTCGCTCGTCCTGCTGACCTTCGCCACCGGCGGGCTGATGCTGGTCCTCACCCAGCACCTCCAGTTCGTGCTGGAGTTCTCGCCCACCGACACCGGCCTCGCCTTCATCCCGCTGGCCATCGCCTCGCTGGTGTTCAACGCGCTGGGCGCGGTGCTCGGCAAGAAGGTCCCGGCGCGGGCGCTCACCTCGATCGGCATGCTGATCATCGCGGGCGGCTTCGGGCTGCTGGCCACCCTGTCGGTCGGCGACGGCTTCACCAAGGTCGGCCTGGCCATGCTGGTGCTGGGCATCGGCTCCGGCCTCGGCATGCCGGCCGCCGCCAACGCGCTGATGGGCGCCATCCCCAGCGAGCACGCCGGCGTCGGCTCCGCGCTCAACGACACCATCCAGCAGTCCGGCGCGGCGCTCGGCGTGGCCATCCTCGGCACCGTGCTCTCCAGCACCTACACCGGCGCGATGCCGGGCGCCGCCCCCGAGGCCGCCCGCCACGACATCACCGGCGCGCTCGCGGTGGCCCGCTCCACCGGGGACGGCGGACTGGTCGCGGCCGCCCGGGAGGCGTTCAACACCGCCACCTCCACCACCTTCACGGTGGGCGGCATCGCGGTCGTCGCGGCCGCGGCGCTCACCCTGGTGCTGATGCGCGACGGCCGGAAGACCGCCGGCGCGGGGGGAGACGCTCCGGTGGCGCCGGAGGCCGAGCCGGTCGCCTGAGCCCCCGCCCGTCCGGCCTGACGTCTCCGACATCCCCGTTGGCCCCGGTTGCCTGGCGCAGCCGGGGCCAACGGCGTTCGCGCGCCCCCGTCCCGCGGCGCGTAGCCTCGCGTCATGGAACCGTCCTCGCCGTACCTGGAGCGCGCGTCCCGGCTGCCCGGTGCGGTCGTGTGGACGAAGCAGGCCCTCGCGCGTACGGACGCCGCCCAGGCCGGGCCCGTCCTGCCCGACGGCTGCATGGACCTGCTGTGGACGCAGGGGAGGCTCCTGGTCGCCGGACCGGACACCCACGCCTTCCGCCCCGGCCCCGGGCTGCGCGGCCCGTGGGCCGGCGTACGCTTCCGGCCCGGCGCCGCCCCCGCGCTGCTCGGCGTCCCCGCGCACGAACTGCGGGACCGCAGGGTCGAGTTGGCCGACCTGCGGCCGGCTGCCGAAGTCCGGCGCCTCACCGAACGCATCGACGCGGCCCCCGACGCGGCCGCCGCACTGGAGGCCCTGGCCCTGCGCCTGGCGGCCGAGGCCCGGCCCGAGGACCCGCTGATCCGCTCGGTGGCCGCCTCGCTCGCCGCCGGACGGTCCGTCGCCGCGACGGCCGAGACGGTCGGCCTCGGCGCGCGCCAACTCCACCGCCGCTCACTGGCCGCCTTCGGCTACGGTCCCAAGACCCTCGCCCGGATCCTGCGCATGCAGCGCGCCCTGACGCTCGCCCGCTCCGGCGTCCCGCCGGCCGAGACGGCGGCCCGGGCCGGCTATGCGGACCAGGCCCACCTGGCCCGCGATGTACGGGAGTTGGCGGGCATGCCGATGGCCGCACTGCTGCTCGGCTAGGTCCTTCTACAGGGGCGCGAGCAGGTCCACCCCGTTGCCGTCCGGATCGTGCACCACGGCGTAGCGCTGCCCCCAGAAGGCGTCCCACGGCTTCAACTCCCCGTGGTACCCGGCGCCGGTCAGCTCCTCGTACAGCGCGTCCACCTGCGCGGGGCTCGCACAGCGGAACGCCAGCGCGGCCCGCGTGCCGCGGCTCGGCGGCTGCCAGGAGGGGTGGAACGACCGGATGGTGGCCTCGGCGTCGAGCACCAGGAGCGGCCCGCCCGGCAACTCGGCCTCGACGTGCGGCTCCCCCTCGGCCCCCTCGGCAAACCCCACCCCCAACCGCCGGTAGAAGGCGACCGAGGCGGCCATGTCCGAAACGGCCAGCCCGACGAAGGCGAACTGCGGTGCAGATGTGCTGTTCATGCCCGCCACGCTAGGCGCCCCCCACCCGCCCGGTCTTGAACGAATCGGACATCGGCGGATCAGTCGACGCCGAGACGCCTGCACCAGTCCGCGGACAGCTGGGGGCGCAGGAACACGACCCCCTGCTGGGTGCCGACGGCCAGGTCGAGGCACGGGCTCCCGGGAAGGGCGGTGAGCGAGGTGACGAGGGCGGGCAGCGGGGCGGACCACACCTTCTCGCAGCTGGGCAGATGGCACAGGGCCACACCGTGTTCGTCGCTCACGGCCACCAGGGCCTCGCCGTTCGGTGCGGGGCCGGTCCACAGGATGCGGAAAGCCGGGACGGGCAGACACCGGGCGATGTCGGGCGTCGCGCAATTCCAGACCGCGACCGGAAACGCGCCGGATTCGCCGGGCGCCGCGGTGTCGAGGTGGAGCAGCAGGGGAGTGCCGTCCGGCAGTTCGGCCCAGCAGAGGTCGCGGGAGTAGCCGGAGAACAGCGTGCGACGGCCTCTGTGACCGGAGCTTCCGGCTCTGGGCGGGAGGGTGACGACGTATCGACGGTTCGTCGTCAGGTCGATCACCGAAGTCGTGCCGCCGAACCCCTGTTCCGCGATCCAGCGGGTTCCGGCGCTGCCGTGGTGAGGTACCAGGCGGAAGACGTCGGAGGCGAGTTCGATCCCGTCGTCCTGGAACGGAGTGCCCGTGGGGATGTTCCACATCCGGCCGACGACGGGGCCCTCAGCCCACGTCTCCACGAGATCGGCGGCGCCGGGGGGCCGGATCCATCGACCCGCCACGCTGGATTCGTGCTCGTGAGCCGGTCTGACCGCGGTCAGCAGCACCGGGGCGCCGGACGTGGTGGTGAACGCCGTCGAAACGACGGCGTCGTTGCCGGGGTCGATGATCCACGGGAGGGCCACCCACTCCGGGGCGTCATCGGGGGCGCTCAGCAGCGCGACGCGCCCGCTCACCGCGTCGAAGCCCACGAAGCGCGTGCCGGCGTTCCAGCGCGTCGAGGGAAGGAGCTGCCCGCGCAGTCGCCCTCTCTCACCGTGGAACCAGGCGAGCCCGCCGTTCTCGGTCTCCGATCCGCGGCGCAGCCGGTGCCAGATGCAGAACGACATCGGCAGGGAGAGCGGCCAGCCTTCGGCATCGGGACCGACGACCTCGGCGTCCACGTGCCCCGTGTACTCCCAGGACAGCAGGTTGAGCGTGCCGTCGGGGTCCTCGGAGCGGTCCTCCTCTGCAGGAGTGTCCCCGAGCACCAGGCCGGGGCAGGGGCCGACGTCGAGCAGCGGATCGTCCAGCCGGTCCGCACGCATGTGCCTGGCGAGTTGGTGGGACACCACCGTGACTGCCGACGGATCCTGGGACCAGGGGATCAGCGAGTCCACTTCGGGTGCCGAGACCAGAGGGCCGGCCGGGTCCTGCCCGGTGGACGGCAGTGCGCGTTCGTGGGCGCCCCACGGCCAGAGCCGAGCCGTGCCGTCGTTGCCGACGGCGAGGACGTCGGGCCCCTCGGCCCCGGGCACGTCGAGCAGGAGCAGGGCGCACACGGCGCTCTCGTGGCCGTAGACGGGTGAGCCGACAGCCTCGCCGGTCCCGCAGTCGACGACGGTCAGCTGGCTCCGATAGCTCACCGTCACCGCAACGACCTGGCCGTCGGAACGCAGTACGGGTTCCATCCGTGAGGCATGAGCTGCCGGTTTGCCACGCGCGGCAAGGCGTCGTGGTGGTGCGTCGGGGCGGAGGATCAGCAGGTTCTCGTCGTCCTGCGCGACGAGGACGGCATCGGTGGCACTGCCGTGGGCGAACCGGGCTTCCTGCCACGAGAATCCGTCGAAGGGCACGGTCGTGATCTTCCCCGTGCCCATGTCGAACAGGCTCATGGCGACGCGGGACTCGACGATCGCGGCCACGGTCCCACCCGTTCGGTGGATACTGTCGACCACCAGGGGCTGCGCCATCCCCTCCCGCACGACCGAGGGGTCGTGCGGCTCTTCCAGACGGTGCAGGAGAAGGCGTCCCCGCACGCCGTCGCAGGTGAGCAGGCAGAGACGACCGTCCGCGTCGTGGCCGAGGCGGGCCGAGGCCCTGGGGGCGTCGAAGGTGACCTGCGGAGGCGTGGGGCAGTCCACCCGGACCAGTTCCCGCCACTGCGGGAGCGACAGGGCCACCACGTGTTCCGTGTCCCGGCACACGGCGACCGGCGTGCCGTCGGACCGGAGCCCGGCGTCGAGGAGTTCGTAGTACCCGGTGTCGGGGATCGCCCGGGAGAGCGTCTGGTCCGGTACGTTCCAGACGCGGATCGTGCCCCGGGCGTCGAGCGTGACCGCCTCCGTCCGTCCGGCCCGGTCGGTGAGCACCGCGAGTCCGAGGACGTTCGCCGGGTGCGGCAGGATCGTCGACCGGGACGGCTCGTCGAGCATCCAGACGTGCACGTGGGGAACCGAAGGCTCGCTCGCCAGCACGGCCCGGCCGCCGGCCGGCAGGACGAGGTCCCTGACCGTCCAGGCCAGGCTCACCGACCTGATCGAGTACGCGTCCCCCTCGTGCCGCCCCACCACCCGGTGCGGGGTGATCTCACGGGGCTCGACCCGGATCCGCCGCAGCGAACCGGAGAGTTCCTCGGCCTGCCGGGCGAGTCCGTGCTCCCCGTGGGTGCCCGCGACGTACGCCAGCAGGGCGGCCCGGTCGACCGCCGCGGAGGCTCCGTCCGTGAGGAGGTAGCAGTAGCGTTCGACGGCCATGGACAGCATGGGATCGCGCAACGCGTGGCGCAGTGCGGGAAGCAGGGTCGAAGGCTCCGCGCCGACGACGAACGAGGCGTCCGCCAGGAGGTCGTCCAGCGCCCCCGACTCGGCCGCGTGGGTCGCGAGATGGGCCAGTACGTAGGGGTGGGCCCGCGACCAGGCCCGGTCCGGGACCAGGCCCGTCAGCGTGTCGACGAAGCACTCCTGGACGTCCTTGAGGTCCCGGCGCGCGAGCACCCGGGTCTTCATGTGGTCCGTCAGTTCCTGGTGGTACAGCCGGAAGTACCTGGTCCCGTCCACCACCGCGTGGGACAGGTAGGAGCCGTCCTCCTCCAGGAGCACGTCGATGTGCGCCTCCGTGAGCGGCATGCCCGACAGGCTCCTGGCAGCCTGCACCCAGATCCTGCGCGGAAGGCCGCTGCCCTCCCCGAAGGCCAGGGCGGTGAGCAGCGCCATCGTCGGCTCGTGGCGGTCGGACGGAAGCCGCTGGAGATATGCCTCGAAGGCGCCGCCGACGTCGGAGGGGAGCTGTTCCGTCCAGCCCGGCACGAAGGTGTCGACGGGCCGGTCGCGCAGCAGCGCGCTCGCCGTCATGCGGGCGACCAGGAAGCAGCGGCCGGCCCGGCGTGCGACCTCGTCCGCCACCCGGCGCGCGAGGTCGGGGGTGTGCTCGTAGGGTGCGCCCGCGTCGGAGATGATCTTCGCGACGTACTCGGCGGTGTCGGTGTCGTCGGCGTACGCGCGGTCGTCGAGGTCGATGACCGGCACCCGGTCCCCGATGTGGGACAGCAGCTCACGGCGCGATCCGACGACGAGCCGGACACAGGCCACGCCGGCGAGCGGGCGCAGCAGTTCCCAGGCGATGCGGCGGGCCTCGGCCTTGTCGCCGCCGGGCCCGGCCTCGTCGAGCGAGTCGACGATGACGCGGAACGGCCGCTGCCGGCCGGCCAGTGCCGCGAACAGCGCCACCGGTGTCGCGGCCCGTACGTCGGCAGCGGCCGCGAGCCGTTCGACCAGTGCTTCCATCGTCTGGTGGTGGGCGTTGACGGAGGCGTCGGCGCAGCCTTCCAGGACGAGCCGCCCGAGTACGGCGGACTTGCCGGAGCCCGGATCGGCGGTCACCACGAGGATGCCCGGGCCCTCCTCTCCGGCGAGGTGGTCGCGTCCCCTCCGGAGGGCGCGTTCTCGCCCGGTGAAGTACGAGCCGGAGTCGTAGACCTGTTCGACGCCGCGCCCCCGCGGTTCGAAGTGCGAGGCGAGGTCGGCGGAACCTGCGTCGGTGCACCCTTCCCCGGTGACCTCGGCCTGCGGGTCGAACAGCGGGTTCGGGAAGAACGGCGGCGGCTCCGACTGGTCCACGGACGAGCAGGCGGCCCGCTGCCTGAGCCCGGACGCCACGAAGGACTGGTTGACCCGGTCGGCGACGGTGCCCGGGGACAGGTGGCGCTGCGATGCCCCGTCACCCTGGCGGTAGGCCTTGGCGAGTTCGGAGACGAAGGCGCCGTCCACGGCGGTGTCGCGATGGCGCGCGGAGGCCAGCAGCCAGGTGCCCGAGCCGAGTTCGTCGCCGCGGCCCCGACCGGCCACGACGGTGTCGGTCACCGCACCGAGCCCGGCCCCGGCCGCCGCGGCGTGGCAGGCGTCGATGATGAACAGCACGTTGCGCAGGGGGGATTCGGCGACGACCTCGGCCAGGTTGGGGAGGGACAGCCAGGAGCGGGGCCGGCCGTGGGTGCTGTCCGCACACGCCAGCCGGTACTGGTTGGTGGCGGACCGGGAGCCGTGCCCGGCGTAGTACACGACGAGTACGTCATCGGCGGTGAGCCCGGGGCTCCGGCACCAGTCGGACAGGGCGTCCTCGAAGTCCGCCGATGCGGGATCGTGGGAGACGGAGGCCAGCACCCGCTGGTACCCCATCGACGCGAAGAGCCCGACCACTCCCTCGACGTCCTCGTGCACCAGAGGCAGCTCCGGCTCCTCCACGTAGTGGCGGGTGCCCGCCGCGATGAGGTAGCGCATCAGCGCACCTCCGACGCGGCGCACCGGCCCGAGTCCCCGCCAGGGTGCCGCCCGCTCACCCCGTGCACACAGACGACCGCGCTCAATTCCCCTCCCGAGTGTGGGAGACAAGCCTACGACCGGACCGGGCCCCGGACTCCGACCGAACGGGGACCGGGGCCGGCGGCACGACGCCGGTGCCGGACGGGGGCGAAGCCGCCGGCAGGTGTGGTTCCGGGCTACGCCCGCAGGCGGCCCGGTTCGTCGGAGGCCGCGAGCGCGGCGAAGGCCCGGACCACGTGATGCGGTCCGGGCCTTCGATCAAGGCGGGTGACGCGAGCTTCGAGCTTGTGAGGGGTTGCCCCCGGCACGCTCCCCGGGAGAGCCCGCCGAGGTCCGCATGTGTCCTGGCCCGCGCCGGAGTGGACCGCTTGCCGTGGTCGGATACCGGCGAACGGCAGGCCGCGCACCCCGGGCGCAGGTCCGGTGCTCAGCCGCCGCCGTAGGTGCTCTGGGTGACGGCGAAGACGTTGCGTCCGCCCGTGGTCTCCTGCAGCGACCACAGCAGGTCGGGGTTGGTGGCGTGCTCCCAGTAGGAGAGGCTCTCGCCGCCGCCCACCCAGGCGAAGGTGGAGGGGCCCGCGGTCGGGGTCCAGTAGTAGAGCTTCTTCTGCCCAGAGGAGTTGAACCACCATCGGCCGTTGTGGGAAGCCACGCCGTTGAGGTTGTACCAGGGCAGTTGGAGGGCCTGACTGGCGGTCGTCGTCGCGGCGAACGTCGTCGCCCCGGCTGCGAACGGGAAGCGGACGGCCCTCGGCGGGCGGTTGGGATAGCTGGTGCAGCCCGACTGGCAGGTGTACTCCGTCATCACGACCGACTTGCTGACCCGGTCGAGGGAGACCGACGACCACACCAGGGCGTTGCCGGACGTCGTCTGCGACGTGACCGTGCCGATCTGGGGCAGCACGTAGGCGTAGTTGTGGGCGTAGTAGACGGTGTCGGACTGACGGCCGATCTGGTCGGCAGTGCCGCCGGTGTCGGTGTTGAGGATCTTGCGCATGTCGAAGACGCGCATGCCGCGCCCGGTGTCGGCGACGTAGAGGTAGTCGCCGTACCAGGAGACGCCGCCGGCGTGGATCGGGATGTCCTTGAAGTCCGGCGCCGCCGCGGTGCCGGTCGGCTCCACCAGGAGGATCTTGCGGTAGGTGTTGGGGTAGGTGGCGTCCCAGTCGACCAGGGTGATCCGACTGCGCTGCTGGGCGCCGTCGCAGCCGTCCTTGGTGTACCAGCTCACCAGCACGAGCTGATGTCCGTCGTAGTTGCCGCTGTTCGCCGTCCCCACGGCGTCCCGGCTCGTCGTGATTCCCTGCGGGAAGCTCTGGCAGTCGGAGTTGTCGCCGTCGTCGAACCGGAAGCCGGTAGACAGGCCGCCGACGGAGAACGACGAGGGGAGCGCCTGCCGGGTGTGGTTCGCGTTCTCCATCACCGTGTGCACGGCAGAGGTCCCCAGTGCCGTGACGAGGGCCGAGTTGAGCGTGTCGAACTTGTGGTAGTCCGCGGTGAGGGTGTACTCGGACGCGGGCAGGTCCGTCGGTGCCACAGCGGCCGCCGCCGGCGATGCGCCGACGAGCGCACCGGTGATGAGCAGGCCGGCTGCGAGTAGTGTCCGTGCCGCGGTTCTGACTTGACGGATGATCAAGACGAGTCCTCTCCACGTGAATGGATCAACGGTCACTCACGCTAGGGGCGTTTTGGGCATGTCCGCAACACTCGGGGAGAGTCGGATCGGGTCCCGAGTGCGGTCCGAGGCAGCGTTGTTCCCCGCTGCGGTGCGACGGATCCAGGGCGTGCAGCGCAGGGTTCTCGGTCGATGCGGATCACCTGCCCGTGCGACACGCGGCCGATGGTTCGCCCCTGTTTCGTTACGGAGAGCTATGCTCTGCGTGCCCACCGTAATGGTGCGGGTGGTCGGTCGCCGCAGCCTCTGACGCCAAACAGCCTTCTGTAATGGTTGGTTCACTATGCATCTGGCAGACATCCTCAATCGTCGGACCGCCCCGGGTGCGGCAATCTCCCTGGGCATCACCCGTCGCTGCCCTTTGAGTTGTGCGCATTGCGCCACCAGTTCGACCCTCGCGAGCGACGAGAGTGCGACTGAAAAGCTGCTCGCGTTTGTGCGCACCATGACCGAGCAAAGCCGGCCGGACTTCCTGCTCATGTCGGGTGGCGAAGCGCTGCTTCGGCCGCAGCTGGTTCGCAGAATTGCCGACCACGCGCGGCGCATCGGGGCCAGGTCGCAAGTCCTGTCCGGGCTGTTCTTCGCGAACGGTCCCCGGATTCCAAGGCCCGTGAAGGCCGCGATTGACGCGGTGGACCACTTCTCGGCGAGCTTTGACGCCTATCACGAGCGAGAAGTCCCCCGCGCCGCGGCATTCAAAGTGTTGCGGCAGCTGCTCGACGAGGGCAAGGACGTCAGCATGCAGCTGGTGGGGCTGGGACCGGACGATCGGTACCTTGCGGACCTGGTGGGCGAGGTGAGAAGTACGTTCGAGGACCGGATCCCGATGTTCGTCGCACCGGTGGTGCCACACGGACGGGCCCGGAGTTGGGTTGAGAGCGGTCCGGAACCTCACTTCCCCGGCCAGGCACTTCCCTGCACCGTGGCCGGCTGGCCGGTGGTCGGATTCGATGGCCGAGTCACCACGTGCGGTAATCAGGATGTCATGGACGGCAAGGTGCCCATGCCTGATCATCTTCTGTTGGGAGACATCGCCGTCGACGACTGGGCGGCCATCAAGGAACGGTGCTTGGCATCCTCGACACTCCGCGTGCTACGGGCGCTTGGCCCGCTGTATCTTTCCCAACGTGCCGGCGCTCGGAGCTGCTCCGGTTACTGCGAGACCTGTTGGGCGCTTTCTGAGAAGCCGGATCTGCCGGCGATGCTCGACGGCGACGCGCAGAAGAATCTGGCGATCGAGGCCGTGGCTCAGCAGATTCTGGCCGATGCAGGGCCAGTGGCTTTTGCGCGGCAGTGGGGGATTGCCGAATATGCCGACCTGGTCATGCTCGGCCTGCCGAAGCAGCGGAATGCGCAATGGAACGTCTGAGTCATGCTGAAGTGAACAGGATTCGACGGACACCTGGGGCGTCAATCCTCCTGTTCATTACCGACAGGTGCCCGGTGGGCTGCGCGCACTGCTCCGTGGATTCCCGCCCGGAAAGTCCTCGCATCAGCAACTTCGACCTGTTCGCCGGGATCGTCGATCAGCTGTGCGGCCAGCCACGTCTTGACTTGGTCGGCATTTCAGGGGGAGAGCCGTTTGTTGAGCGCCGGGGACTGTCGCTCGCTGTTGACCGGCTGGTCGGCGCTGGCAAACGGATCGCCATTTATACAAGTGGCTTCTGGGCGGCTCAGGAGATTCCACCGCCTTGGATCGACGAGGTGCTGGCTCGGACTGACTGCATCTATCTCAGCACCGATGCATATCACGAGGCGGGAACAGCTGCAGGGCAATTTTCCAACGCCGCCAGAGCCGTGGCGCGCCATGGCATCCCGATTATCGTGCAAGTTATCGATGAAAATGGGATGGTCGAACGGGCTCGACAACTCTTGGTGGCGGCGTTCGGAAACGACTGGAGTCGCTGCGCGGAAATCATCCCGACTTTTCCCCTCCCCTACGGGCGAGGGGCGGGAATCTATTCCTGGAAACATCGCTTCGCGACCAGGGGCTTCGGCGTGTGCAACCTGGCCACTTCGCCGGTCGTGCGCTACGACGGTCTGGTCACCGCATGTTGCAATGAAACTGTGATCATGGGGGGTGGTCCGCCGGCTCTGCGCAGGGACTGTGCCGATGGGGTTGAAACATCGAAGGCCGTTGCTGAATTTCGAAATGACCCGTTCTTTCGGGCTGTCTCGGACGTTGGAATTGGCGAAATGGCTGTCGATCATCCAGAGTTTCAGGACCTTGCGGATAAGGAGTTCAGCAGCATCTGTGGTGCCTGCTGGACCATGCTGAGGCGGAGGCAGGAAACGGCTGGAAGCCGGTCGCTTCCTGTCGTGGAGGCGGGGAGATCGAGCTCGTGATGACAGCTGGGCATTCATTTCTTCTTCGCGCAAAGATTGAACTCGCCCTACCGGGTCTTCTGGCCGTCTCCAGGCGTCTTTGGGAATCACCGTCTCTGGTTGACCTGTACCCCGAGTACCTCTGCATGCTGCATGCCACTATCCGCTCGACAGTGCCTCTGATGCAGCACGCCCTGCGTGCGGCCTCGCAGCTGTCGGATGGCGACCCCGTCGCGCGAGGTGTTGCCGAGTATTTGGAGCGGCACATTCGGGAAGAGCAAGGGCATGACGAGTGGGTTCGCGAAGATCTGGCCGCCATCGGATTCGACCCGGATGAACCGCTGCGCCGCCTGCCTTCAGATACCGTTGCCACGCTGGTGGGTGCCCAGTACTACTGGGTGAGCCATTACCATCCGGTTTGTCTGCTCGGGCACATTGCCGTCCTTGAAGGCTACCCGCCTCCCCGGGGGCTCGCCGCTTATCTCTCCGAGCGGACCGGATACCCCTTGTCCGGCTTCCGGACCCTTGAGCGACATTCGGCCCTGGACGTACGTCATCGTGACGAACTCATGAAGACTCTCGATGATCTGCCTATCACTTCCCGTCTGCACGCGGCTCTTGGGCTCAGTGCGTTGCATACGGTCAAGAGTGGAATTCATGTCATCGAGGAAGTGCTGGCGGCAACGGGTCGCCCAGCGCAGTGTCATGAATCCGAAAATAAGATTGGAGGTTATTGTGGCGAACAAGCAGCAAGCGGCTGAGCATCTCAAGGCGGCTGGCCTGAAATTCGAATGTGCCACGCAGGAGCAGCTGGATGCCATTAATTCGCTCTCCACGACCGAGGTCGACATCCTGGTCGGACTGAAGACGCGACTGAACGCCATCGCGCCTGAAAATTCTGCGTGTGGCAACTCGGGCGGCTTCGTCTGGTAGCTCGACAATTGGGCGGTAGGTCGCAGTTGGTCTTGGCGGCCTACCGCCGTTGACGTGCATGGGCGCGCGTGTCCAAGATCGGCGGCGACCTGCGGCAGAGCGACCTGCCGGATGGGCCCTGAACGGTGCCGGCCGGGGGTGAATGTAACCAGGCGCCTCTTCGAGATGGTGTGGATCCCGCCCGGGGCTACGCGGGCATCACCCCGTGGATGCGGGAGAGGGTGAACACCCGCTCGTCGTTCCGCAGGTGGCACCAGGCGTGCAGGTAGGGAGCATCCAGTTCGAGCCGGCTGAGGGTGCGGACCGTCGCGTTGCCCGAGGTCGCGACGTACTCGATCGTGATGGCCTGGCCGTCGTTGACGGCATGGGCCAGCTGGCGGACGTCGGTGAAGGGCAGGTTGCGCGCGTACCCTGCGATGATCTCCTCGGTGTCGCTGTCGTAGGGGCGGTTGTCCCACGGGTCCGGCTCCGGGATGTCCTGCGGGGCGTCACGAAGCCGGGCGGCGAGGGAGGGCAGGTCGACGGTCGTCCGGGCATCCGCGGTGTGGGCGTCCGCGCGCTGCGTGCGGGACCTGCCACCGGACAGGCGCGGGGGTGGGAGGGTGCTCGCCGCGCGGGGGCGTCGGGCCCGCTCGATGCGGACGGACCCGTCGGGTTCCTCGGCGACGGGGGCGTAGCCCGCGGACCGCAGTGCCGCGAGCGTCTTGTCCAGTGGGGTCCGGCTGACCAGCACCGTCGGTGCCAGCAGCCGCAGGCCGAGCTGAGTGAGCTTGCGGTGCGCTGCCAGTTCGGCCAGGAGGGCGGGCTCCTCACCGTGGATCACACAGGCCGCGGAGACGACGCGCACCCGACCGTGGCTGCGCGCGGTGTCGTGGATCAGGTACGAGAGCGGCTGAGGAAGCGATTCGACGGCGACGGCGGCCAGGTCGGCCGTGAGGGCGTCGGGGGTGAGGCCCGCGTCGAGGGCGCGGCGGACGCTTCCCGGGCTGAACCGCCACACGGATGCCGCACCGGCGCTCTCCCGGTCCGCGACGGAGTCCAGCAGCGCGAGGAGGCGGGCCGACGGCGTGCCGGCGACCACGGCCGTGAGATCGCTGCCGAAGCGGGCGGTCCCGCTGGCGGCGGGCAGCAGTCGCCGACAGGCGTCGGTCAGGGCTTCGGCGTCGCCGGCGAGCAGGGCGGCCCCGATCGGGGACACGGCCCCGAGAGCGAGTGCGCCGAGCAGTTCCGCCTCCCGGATCAGGGTGGCGAACGGCGTGGCGTCCTGAGGGAGTTCGTCGACGAGCGGGCGGAGCCACACGAGTAGCGCCCCCAGGTCCGCCGAGTTTGCCGCGCCTTCGCCGGCCGGGAGCTGTGACGCGGCTGTGAGCAGCCCGTGCCGGGCTTGTACGCAGCCTCCGCAGGGTGGTGCCCCGGCGAGCGCCGGCAGAGCCTTCCCGTCCTCGTCGCGGCTCCCGCCGGGGGTCAGCGGGAGCGCCCACCACGCCCGGAGCAGCACGGCGAGTTGGTCGGCCGGTTCCTGCTCGGCCCAGGTGTCGTAGGACGCGGTCGCCGCGATCCGGTCGCCGTCCCGGGCCAGCAGTCCGGCCGCGCTCGCCGTCTCCAGCACGAGGCGTACCAGGATCTCGTCGCACTGCGCCGCTTTGCCGATCCGGGCCAGCTCACGGGTGCCGACCCCGCCGGCCTTGAGCCGGGCCGGTGGAGCGGCGGCGCACACCCCGAGGACGGACACGGCGTGGGCGGCGAACGCCATCGAGGCGGCTGCGGTTTCCCGGTCGATGTCCGAGACGGTGGCGGGCACCGACCGCACGCCGGGCGGGACGGGTGTGAACGGGGCGTGCCAGTCGGAGCCGCGCAGTGCGAGTGCCACCTCCGCGGGCATGCGGGCCGGCCCGTACCGGGGCCGGTCCCGGATCAGTAGCCCCCGTTCCACCGCCCACTGTTCGCCGGGCTTGGAGTCGGCCTGAGGTGCCCCGAACATGATGAAGCCCGCTCGCTCCGGAGCCTCATGTGCCCGCCGCTCAAGGAGTTTCCGGGCGGCTGCGGGTGCCTTGGCCACCAGTGCGGCGACCCGAGCCGGATCGCTGTGATGGTCGATCAGCGCCGCCAGGCGCATCTCTTTTCTGTTGGCGGCAGGTTTGATGTCGAGTTTCGCCAACATGCGGCCCAGTTCGTCGGAGTTCGAGCCCGCGAGCAGTTGCACGAGCGGTGCGTCGAGTCCCAGCGGCGAGCCCCACGCGTTCCGCAGCGGTGTCGCCATGTGCAGCAGGCCATTGCCGTCGGGCCACATCAGAGCGCGATCCGCCAGTGCCTCCAGGACGGCGGCCAATCCGTGGGCGCGGTCACCGTGCGTCGCGTCCAGGAGGTTCGCCAGATCGTCCCGCGAGACGCCCGTCAGCGCGGCGACGACCTCCGCCACCTGTAGGCACGGCAGCGCGAGCCGGGGCAGGACCAGCGCCACTGACGCCGGGCGCTGGAGGCGGTCCGCCAGTTCACCGACCGACCGCGGTTCCGGAACCGACGCGGCGTCCGGGCGCGCCGCCAGGACCCGCTCCAACTCGGCCGCATCGAGACCGCGGAGCCATGCGGCCAGCGCCGATCCGTTCTTCTTACTGATGGGGACACCTCGCCATGCAGAAGGACGGCCTGCCCTGCCGAAGCCGGCCCGGAGCACAAGGATGGCCCACCAAAGGGGGTGGGTGCGACGAAGGCCCGGACCGCTGAGCGGTCCGGGCCTTTCGTTTGCCCTGGCGGGCGAAGGCGGAGGATACGAGATTCGAACTCGTGAGGGGTTGCCCCCAACACGCTTTCCAAGCGTGCGCCCTAGGCCTCTAGGCGAATCCTCCGAGGGAGAGCTTAGTACATGTTTTGGGGTGGTCGCGACCACCTATCCCGCAGGCGGGAGGGTGGGGGTGGCCTGTGGATCGTCGGGGCCGGGATCCGGTAGTGTGGGGGTCAGCCCCTCGTGTGGCGTCATCTCTCTGAACCCCCCCAGGGCCGGAAGGCAGCAAGGGTAGGAGGGCTCTGGCGGGTGCACGGGGGGTCTTTGCGTTCCCGGGGGGCCTGGCCGGGGGTGAGGGGCGACGCGTTTGTCGGTCCGTCCCGATATCGTCGGTGGTGTGTCCCTAGCCCTGTACCGCCGCTACCGCCCCGAGACCTTCGCGGAGGTCATCGGGCAGGAGCACGTGACCGCTCCGCTCCAGCAGGCCCTGCGCAACAACAGGGTCAACCACGCGTACCTGTTCAGCGGGCCGCGCGGCTGTGGCAAGACGACGAGCGCGCGCATCCTGGCCCGTTGCCTCAACTGTGAGCAGGGGCCGACGCCGACGCCCTGCGGGGAGTGCCAGTCCTGCCGGGACCTCGCGACCGGCGGGCCCGGGTCGATCGACGTGATCGAGATCGACGCCGCCTCGCACGGTGGCGTGGACGACGCGCGCGAGCTGCGCGAGCGGGCGTTCTTCGCGCCGGTGCACAGCCGGTACAAGATCTTCATCCTGGACGAGGCGCACATGGTGACCTCGGCCGGCTTCAACGCGCTGCTCAAGGTGGTCGAGGAGCCTCCGGAGCACCTCAAGTTCATCTTCGCGACCACCGAGCCGGAGAAGGTGATCGGGACGATCCGGTCCCGGACGCACCACTACCCGTTCCGGCTGGTCCCGCCCGGCACGCTGCGCGACTACCTGACGGAGGTGTGCGGCCGGGAGGGCATCCAGGTCGAGGACGCCGTGTTCCCGCTGGTGGTGCGGGCGGGTGCCGGGTCGGTGCGTGACTCGATGTCGGTCATGGACCAGCTGCTGGCAGGGGCCGGCGAGAGCGGCGTCACGTACCAGATGGCCACGGCGCTGCTCGGGTACACCGACTCCGCGCTGCTGGACGAGGTGGTGGACGCCTTCGCCGCGCACGACGGGGCGACGGTGTTCCAGGTGATCGACCGGGTGGTCGAGGGCGGGCACGACCCGCGCCGTTTCGTCACCGACCTGCTGGAGCGGCTGCGCGACCTGGTGATCCTGGCCACCGTGCCGGACGCGGGGGAGAAGGGGCTGATCGACGCCCCGGCCGACCGGGTCGCGGTGATGCAGGCGCAGGCGGACGCGTTCGGCGCGGCCGAGCTGAGCCGGGCCGCCGACATCGTCAACACCGGGCTGACCGAGATGCGGGGCAACGCGGCGCCGCGGCTGCAGCTGGAGCTGATCTGCGCCCGGGTGATGCTGCCGGGCGCGTACAGCGACGAGCTGTCGTTGCAGGCACGGCTGGACAAGCTGGAGCGGCGGGCGGCGGCGGGCGGGTTCGCCGCGCCGATGGCGGCCCCCGTGGGCATGCCGGTGGCGGCCCCCCCGATGGCGGTCGCGCCGGTGGCCGAGGCTCCGGTCGCGCCCGCGCCCGGCCAGGCCGCTCCCGTCCAGGCCGCGCCTGCGGTGCCGCCCGTGGCCGCGCAGCCCGTGCAGGCCCCGCCGCCCGCCGCGCCCGCCGGGCCGGCGCCGGGGGCCTGGCCGATCCCGCGCAGCTTCCCGCCTGCCGGCGGCGCTCCCGCCGCGGTTCCTGCGGCGCCCCCGGCGGCGCAGCCGCAGGCCGCCCAGGCGCCGACCCAGACCCAGGCCCCGGCCTCCGCTCCCGTGCCCGCGCCGGCCCCCGCCCCGGCGGCGGCTTCCGGCGGGCAGCCGTCGGCGTCCGCGCAGCAGGGTGCCGCGCAGGTGCGGCAGCTGTGGCCGCAGATCCTGGAGGCGGTGAAGAACCGCCGCCGCTTCACCTGGATCCTGCTCAGCCAGAACGGCCAGGTGGCCGGGTTCGACGGCAGCGTGCTCCAGGTGTCCTTCATCAACGCCGGCGCCCGGGACAGCTTCGTCGGCAGCAACAGCGACGACGTGCTGCGCGCGGCGCTGGCCGACGCGCTGGGCGTGGACTGGCGGATCGAGTGCATCGTCGACCCGTCCGGCGGCGTCGGCGGCCCGGGTGGCGGTGCGCCGGGTGGCGGTGCCCAGGTCGGTGGGGGCTGGGGAGCCCCGGCGCGTCCGGCGGCCGCCGTGCCGTCGATGCCCGCTCCCGCCCCGGCGCCCGTGCAGGCGCCGCCGGTCCAGGCCGCGCCGGCGCCCGTCCAGGCCCCGCCCGTGCAGTCCGCGTCCGTGCAACCCGCGCCGGTGCGGGCCCCGCAGCCCGTGGCGGCGCCGGCCCGTCCGGTGCAGTCGGTGGCCCCGGAGGACGACATCCCGGAGGCGGACGACCCGGACCTCAAGGAGGACGTGTTCTCCGGCCAGGAGCTGATCATCCGCGAGCTGGGTGCGACGGTGCTGGAGGAGATCCACCACCAGGGTTCCTGACCCGCGCCCCGGGGCTGTCGGGCCCCTGAGCCGACCCTGAACCGGGCCCCGATCGGGGCCCGGAGCAGCGGGCAGCACGTAGGCTCGGCGGTGACGAACGAAGCACCGCAAGACAGCCGTGACAGCAAGGAGAGAGCCGTGTTCCCCGGTGGTGGCCAGCCCAACATGCAGCAGCTGCTGAAGCAGGCGCAGAAGATGCAGCAGGATTTCGCGAAGGCCCAGCAGGAGCTGGCCGAGACGAAGGTGAACGGTACGGCGGGCGGCGGTCTGGTCGAGGCGACGGTGACCGGTGCCGGTGAGCTGGTGGCGCTGACCATCGCCCCGGCGGCCGTGGACCCGGAGGACACCGAGACCCTGGCCGACCTGATCCTGGCGGCCGTCCGGGACGCCAGCCAGACCGCGCAGAAGATGCAGGCCGAGCGCATGGGCCCGCTGACCCAGGGCCTGGGCGGCGGCATCCCCGGCCTGCCCTTCTAACGGCGGGTTCTTAAGTTCAGAAGGTCTGAAGTTCAGACGACGGACCCATGTGATTTATGTGGGAGTCGGGCGTCGGACGCTGTGTCCGACGCCCGATTCGTTGGATGATGGCACCGGAGCTCCACCGGCATCCGGTACCACCGACCATCCGGTACCACCGACCATCCGGTACCACCGACCATCCGAGGGAAGGCGCGACGTTGTACGAGGGCGTGGTTCAGGACCTGATCGACGAACTGGGCAGGCTGCCCGGCGTCGGGCCCAAGAGCGCCCAGCGGATCGCCTTCCACGTGTTGCAGGCCGACCCGACCGATGTGCGCCGGCTGGCGCACGCGCTGCTGGAGGTCAAGGACAAGGTCCGCTTCTGCGTGGTCTGCGGCAACGTCGCGGAGGCCGAGCAGTGCCGGGTCTGCCTGGACCCGCGCCGCGACCTCGGCGTCATCTGCGTGGTCGAGGAGTCCAAGGACGTCGTCGCCATCGAGCGCACCCGCGAGTTCCGCGGCCGCTACCACGTGCTGGGCGGCGCGATCAGCCCCATCGAGGGCGTCGGCCCGGACGACCTGCGCATCCGCGAGCTGCTGTCACGCCTCGCGGACGGCACGGTCACCGAGCTGATCCTGGCCACCGACCCCAACCTGGAGGGGGAGGCGACCGCCACCTATCTGGCCCGGCTCTGCAAGCCGATGGGCCTGAAGGTGACCCGTCTGGCGAGCGGCCTGCCCGTCGGCGGGGATCTGGAGTACGCGGACGAGGTCACCCTCGGCCGCGCCTTCGAAGGGAGACGACTGCTCGATGTCTGACCGGACGATCAACCAGCAGCCCCACACCCCCCACCAGCAGTCCCACGGGGAACCGGGGGCGCATGCCCCGCACACCCACGGCCACGGCTCGGAGCCGGACGACTTCGCCGTGCAGATCGCCGACTCGGTGGAGAGCTTCGTGCTCGCCGTCACCGAGGTCGCCAAGGGCGACGAGCCCGGCAGCGCGGTCTCGCTGCTGCTCCTGGAGGTCTCGCAGCTGCTGCTGGCCGGCGGCCGACTGGGTGCGATCGAGGACGTCGTCCCGGAGGACCGCTTCGAGCCCGACGCCGGTCCCGAGCCGGACAGCGAGCAGCTGCGCGAGCGCCTCGCCGAGCTGCTCGCGCCGATCGACGTCTACCACGAGGTCTTCGACCCGTACGGCCCGCCGGAGAAGCCCAACGCCTTCCGGATCTCGGACGACCTGGCCGGCGTGGTCAGCGAGCTCCAGCACGGCCTGACCCACTACCGCGAGGGCCGGGTCAGCGAGGCGCTGTGGTGGTGGCAGTTCTCGTACCTCTCCAACTGGGGCACGACCTGCACGGCGGTGCTGCGGGCCCTGCAGTCGCTGATCGCCCACGTCCGGCTGGACAGCCCGATCGGCGCGGTGCCGGACGGCGCGGACACCGACGACGACGGGCTCACCGACGAGCAGCTGGAGCAGCAGGCGGGCGACCTGATGGCGGCCGAGCTCGGTCTCGGGCGGTAGGTAGCGGGTAGCAGACCCGTGGTCGGTGGGCGGTGGACGGTATTCCGCCATAGCGCCTCCGGATTGTGACGAATGCCTCAGCGGCCCGGCCGGAAAAGAAATCCGGCCGGACAGCCGTCGCCCGATCCGCTGATTCTTCGGAGCCGTGCCGAATCGCCCGCAGACCTGACGGCGGAGCCCCCCGCACTGCCGCTCACGTGCTGAAACTACCGTCTCACCATATGGAAAGAGCCGGTCGGGGCACCCTTGCTCGGTAGACTGACGACGACCGCACCCCCCTCTCCCCCGGGGGGTACGGGGGCCCGTAGCCCCCGGAAAAGACTTCGAGTCGAGGAGCGCACGTGGGCCTTGTCGTGCAGAAGTACGGCGGCTCATCCGTTGCGGATGCCGAAGGCATCAAGCGCGTGGCCCGCCGAATCGTTGATGCCAAGAAGGCCGGCCATGAGGTCGTCGTCGTGGTGTCCGCGATGGGCGACACGACGGACGAGCTCATCGAACTCGCGGAGCAGGTGTCACCGCTGCCTGCCGGCCGTGAGTTCGACATGCTGCTGACCGCTGGAGAGCGCATCTCCATGGCCCTGCTGGCCATGGCGATCAAATCCCTGGGCCACGAGGCGCAGTCCTTCACGGGCAGCCAGGCCGGTGTCATCACCGACTCCGTCCACAACAAGGCACGCATCATCGACGTGACGCCCGGCCGCATCCGCACCGCCCTGGACCAGGGCAACATCGCGATCGTGGCCGGCTTCCAGGGCGTCTCCCAGACCAGCAAGGACATCACCACGCTGGGCCGGGGCGGCTCGGACACCACCGCCGTGGCGCTCGCCGCCGCGCTCAAGGCCGAGGTCTGCGAGATCTACACCGACGTGGACGGCGTGTTCACCGCCGACCCGCGCGTGGTGAAGAAGGCCCGCAAGATCGACTGGATCGCCTACGAGGACATGCTGGAGCTGGCCTCGTCGGGTTCCAAGGTGCTGCTCGATCGGTGTGTTGAGTACGCCCGTCGCTACAACATCCCGATTCACGTACGCTCGTCCTTCTCGGGTCTTCCCGGGACGATCGTCAGCAACGACAACCCGAACCAGCCCGAAGGGGGCGAGATGGAGCAGGCCATCATCTCCGGAGTCGCCCACGACACCTCCGAGGCCAAGGTCACCGTCGTCGGCGTGCCCGACAAGCCGGGCGAGGCGGCCCGCATCTTCCGCGCCATCGCCGACGCCGAGGTCAACATCGACATGGTGGTGCAGAACGTCTCCGCCGCGTCGACCGGCCTGACCGACATCTCCTTCACCCTGCCCAAGACCGAGGGCCAGAAGGCCATCGACGCGCTGGGCCGGGTCAAGGAGGGCATCGGCTACGAGTCGCTGCGCTACGACGACGCGATCGGCAAGATCTCGCTGGTCGGCGCCGGCATGCGCTCCAACCCCGGCGTCACCGCGACCTTCTTCGAGGCGCTGTCCGCCGCGGGCGTCAACATCGAGCTGATCTCCACCTCGGAGATCCGCATCTCCGTGGTCACCCGCGCCGAGGACGTGCCGGAGGCCGTCCGCGCCGTGCACGGCGCCTTCGGCCTGGACAGCGAGAGCGACGAGGCCGTCGTCTACGGCGGCACCGGGCGATGACCCGGGCACCGGGCCGGGACGCCGGGCGATGACCCGGCGTCCGAACCTCGCCGTCGTCGGCGCCACCGGTGCGGTCGGCGAGGTGCTGCTCGGGCTGCTCTCCCTCCGCCGGGACGTCTGGGGCGAGATCCGGCTCGTCGCCTCCCCGCGCTCGGCCGGCCGCAAGGCGGTGGTGCGCGGGGAGACCGCCGAGGTCGTCCCGCTGACCGAGGAGGCCTTCGCCGGGATCGACGTGGCGGTGTTCTCCGTCCCCGACCCGGTCGCCGCCCAGTGGGCGCCGATCGCGGCGGTCAAGGGCGTCGTGGTGATCGACGACTCGGCCGTCTTCCGCACCGCCGAGGACGTGCCGCTGGTCGTCCCGGAGGTCAACGCGGCCGCGCTGCGGATCCGCCCGCGCGGCATCGTCGCCAGTCCGGCCGGCACCACCCTCGCGATGATCGCCGCGGTCGGGGCGCTGCACGCCGAGTACGGGCTGGCGCAGCTCGTGGTCGCCTCCTACCAGGCCGCCGACGGCGAGGGCCGCGACGGCGAGGCGGCGCTGCGCGCGCAGACCGGGCTGGTGGCGGGCACCGCGGTCGGCCGGCAGACCGGTGACCTGCGCGCACTGATCGTCGATCAGGGGCCGTTCGCCGCCCCGCTCGCGCTCAACGCGGTGCCCTGGACCGGCGGGCTGCGCGAGGGCGGCTGGTCCGCCGAGGAGATGGGCATCCGCGACGAGTCCCGCAAGGTCCTCGGCCTGCCCGGCCTGAAGGTCTCGGCGACCTGCGTCCACATCCCGGTGGTCCGCACCCACGCGCTGGCCGTGCACGCGCGGTTCGAACGCGAGGTCACCCAGGAGCACGCGCAGGAGATCCTGCGGGACGCGCCCGGCGTGGTCCTCTACGACGACCCGGCGGCGGGCGAGTTCCCCACGCCGAACGACGTGGTCGGGACGGACCCGGTCTGGGCCGGGCGGGTCCGGCGGGCGCTGGACGAGCCGGACGCGCTGGACCTCTTCCTGTGCGGGGACAACCTGCGCAAGGGGGCGGCGCTCAACCTGGTGCAGCTCGCCGAGCTGGTGGCCGCGGAGCTGACGGCGGGCGAGCCGGCGGAGTAGCGCCGCCGGGTGCCGGCGGGCCCTCGCGCGTGCCGATGTGCCTGCTTGTGTCCACAGCTGTGTCCATACCTGTGTCCGCTCCTCGACACAATCTGTCCGGAATCCCGTGGGAATCCTCTGGAGGCCTCTTCCGCCGATGCGGAAGAATGGGCCCCGGGCCGGGCAACCATGACAGGGGATCGAGTGTCCAACGGGCGTGGCGAACGTGATGGTGGGGGCAAGGGCGGGCATCCCGGCGAGAGCCGCGGTGTCCTTCCCGTCACGCGCCCCGTGGCCTGTGAGTAGGCCGGAAGACGACCAGATGACGGCGGCCGCACCGGGTGCGGCGGACTCCGGCGCCGGTACCGACGCGGGTACCAGCGAGGACCTGCTCACCGAGACCTACCAGGCGCACTACCGCTCGCTGCTGCGGCTCGCAGCGCTGCTCCTCGACGACCTCTCGACCTGCGAGGACGTCGTCCAGGAGGCGTTCATCCGGGTGCACGCCGCCCGGCGCCGGGTGCGCGAGCCCGAGAAGACCCTGGCCTACCTGCGGCAGACGGTCGTCAACCTGTCCCGCTCCACCCTGCGCCGCCGCATCCTCGGGCTGCGACTGCTGCCGAAGCCCATGCCTGACATGGCCAGTGCAGAAGAAGGTGCCTACGATGCCCTGGAGCGCGACCAGTTGAAGGCCGCGCTGCGTTCTCTGCAACGCCGTCAGCGGGAGGTTCTGGTGCTGCGTTACTTCGTGGACATGACGGAGGCGCAGGTCGCCGAGACCCTGGGCATCTCGCTCGGCTCGGTGAAGGCCTACGGCTCGCGCGGACTCGCCGCCCTCCGCGTCCAGATGGAGGCCGGACATGGCTGAGACGGACGGCAGTCGACGGCGACCGGTGCACGGGGCTTCCGGCACGAACGCGCCCGGGGAGCCCGGTACGGACGGGCCCCGGAAGGCCGGCACGAACCCGCCCGGGCAGCCCGGTACGGACGGGCCCGACGGTGGGGCCCCGGAGCTCCTGGACCTGTCCGCCGAGGAACGGGCGGTGCGCGAGCTGCTGCACGGCGCCGTCTCCGGCATCCAGCCCGCAGCCGGCGGGCTGCCGCGGATCCGGCGGGCCGTGCCCCGCCGCCGGGCCGCCCGGCGCGGTGCCTGGACCGGGGCGGCCGCGCTCGCCTTCGTCGTCGCGATCGGCCTGCCCGTCCTGCACCAGGGGGAGCACCTCGGGCTCTCCGGCGGCCCCGGCTCGGCCGACGCCAAGAGCCCGGCCGCCACGTCCCCCAGCGGCACCGCCGGTGGCACCGGAGGCACCGGTACGGCCTCGCACGCGGACCCGAGCGGCACCGGCGACGTCACGCCGCCGCCCGGTACGGTCACGGCCCCGCACACCCCCGGCGGCGGGCTGGCGCACACCGACGGCGGCGTCGCGCCCACCGGGACCTCCGGCGCGGGCGACGGCGGCATCGTCCCGCTCTGCAGCCGGACGGACCTCGGCGAGGGCGTCGCACAGGTCGGCACGGCCGACGGCGACGGGCGGATCTACGGATCGTTCACCGTCTACAACGTCTCCGGGCGCAGCTGCCGGCTCGGCGGGCCGGGCTCGGTGGCGGTCACCTCCGTCAGCGGCGGTGACCGCAGCCGCATCCGCACCGCCGACCACGCGCCGGGCGACCCGGCCGCCGGCCTGCCCGCGATGGACGGGGAGCCGCCGGTGCTCGTGCCGCGGGCCGGGTACCGGGTGCCGTTCGCCTGGGTCCCCGACCAGACCTGTACCGGCTCCGGCACCCTGACCACCCCGTCGAACGGCGTCAACCAGGCGGCCCTGCGCTCGGGCGTCCCCGCCGGCGAGTCCGGCGCCCCGGCCTCCGTCCCCACCGACGCGCCCAGCGCCAACCCGCCGGCCTCCTCGTCCCCGTCGGCGGGCGCCAGCACGGCCTCCAGCCCGACCGCGACCCCGACCGGCAACCCGACCACCGCGCCGCCCGCCGTGACCATCGCCCACACCCCCGCCCCCGGCAACCCGGCGGCCGCCTCGGCGACCCTGCCCGTGTCGTGCAGCGGCACCGTCTACCGCGGCGGCGTCCAGGGCCTGGGCGGCCCGGCGCCGCAGCCGTCGGGCTCGCCGACGGCGGGGTGACCCAGGGCCCGTCTGCGAACCCGCGCCCGGGGCCGCAGCGGGCCGCAGGCCGCCGTGTCCGGGGCCCGGGGGACCGGGCGGGTGTGAGGAGTGGTTACCGTGGGGGTGTGTACCGGTTCCTCCTGACTCCGCGCTGGCTCGGCGGCACCGTCGTGGCCGTGGCGGCCGTGGCGGTGTGCCTGTGGCTGGGCTCCTGGCAGCTCGGCCGGTTCGAGGACCGGGTGTCCACGCACCAGGAGACCAAACAGGCGATCACTGCTTCGAGTGACGCCCGGCCGATCGACGCACTGCTCAACCAGGCGACACCGCAGGTGAGCACGGAGACCGTCGGCAAGACCGTCACGGTGACCGGCAGCTACGACACCGAGCACCAACTGCTCGTCCCCAACCGGGTGGTGGACGGCAAGCAGGGCTACTACGTGCTCACCCCGCTGCGCACCGCCGACGGACACGCCGTCGCCGTGGTGCGCGGCTGGGCGGCCGGGGACCCGGCCGCCGCCGGGTCGGCGCCGGGCGGCGAGGTGACCGTGACCGGGCGTCTGCAGGCCAACGAGGCCGTGGGCAGCAACGGCGCGGTGGCGGGCGGCCTGCCCGCCGGGCAGCTCGGCATGATCAACCGGGCGTCGCTGCTGAACGTGCTGGAGTACGACGGCTGGTACGACGGCTGGGTGGCCGCCGACGACGCGCCCGCCGGACTGGCCCCCGTACCGACCGTGCAGCCGCAGGGCGGGGACGGGCTCACCCTGCGCGCGTTCCAGAACCTGGGCTACACCCTGGAGTGGTTCGTCTTCGGCGGGTTCGTGGTCTTCATGTGGTACCGCCTGGTGCGCCGTGAGGCGGAGGCGGAGCAGGACCGGGCCCTCGGGCTGGACCCGGTCCTGGACTGACCGGCGGCGTCGCTGGTCCGACCCCCGTCTCAGCGCTTCGTCGGCAGGGCCGGTGCCGGTGTCGGCTTGACCGCCGGCGGGGGCGGTGTCGGAGTCGGCGTCGGGAGCAGCGGCTGGGTAGGGGACGACGAGCCGGTGGGCAGCGGCGTCGGGTCGCTGTGGCAGTGGCTGTTGCCGGTGCCGTTGCCGCTGCCGTTGTGGTCGTCGGAGTCGTAGTGGTCGATGTGGTGGTGCACGGTGCGACCGGTCTTCGACCCCTTGGAGCCCTTCGAGCCCGAGGAGCCGCTGGACCCCTTCGACCCCTTGGCGAGCGTGACGGTGCCGTCCTGCTCGGTCGGCTCGTACGCCGCCAGGAGGACGGCCGTGCCCGCGCCCCCGCTGCCGGCCGCGCTCCCCGCGCCCGGTGCGCTCGCCTTGGTCGCGGTGGCGAGCGGCGTCGCGCCGGGGGCGGGCGCGGCCGGCCCGGCGGAGCCCGTGGGGACGACGGCCGGGGAGCTCGGCGTCGGCGGGGCGGCCGGGGGCGGGCAGGAGGCCTCGTCCCGCTGCGAGCCCGAGCAGCCGGTGAGCACCAGGGCCCCGACCACCGCCGCCCCCGCGAGCATCAGCAGGCGTCTCACGCCGTTCCCCCGTCTCCGGTGCGCTCGGCCGTGCCCAGGTGCCGCCGGACGAAGTCGATCTCCAGCCGCAGCTGCTTGATCCGCTCCTCCACCACCAGCGACCCGTGCCCGGCGTCGTAGCGGTACACCTCGTGCGGCTTGCCGAGCCGCTCCAGCCGCTCGACGTAGTTCTCGATCTGCCGGATCGGGCAGCGCGGGTCGTTGACCCCGGCGCTGATGTACACCGGCACCCGCACCT
This sequence comes from Kitasatospora sp. NPDC101235, assembly GCF_044767505.1. Taxonomy (NCBI): domain Bacteria; kingdom Bacillati; phylum Actinomycetota; class Actinomycetes; order Kitasatosporales; family Streptomycetaceae; genus Kitasatospora; species Kitasatospora sp. NPDC101235. The sequence goes on along the minus strand of NZ_JBIWNZ010000020.1, from coordinate 14,773 downwards.
GCTCGACGTAGGTGAGCGGCGAAGAGGCGGTGAAACGCTCCGGGACCTCCTGCGGGGTGCCGCCGAAGAGCGTGCGGTCCAGCGACTTGAGCGCCTCCATCTCGTCGGCGTACGCGGTGTGGTAGTCCGCGACCGGCACGGCGGCGACGCCGAGGGCCCAGCTGTCGGGCTGGACGCCGAGGCCGAGCAGGGTCAGGTAGCCGCCCCAGCTGCCGCCGGCGAGCACCAGCCGGGCCGGGTCGGCGAGGCCGCTGTCGATCGCCCAGGCGCGGACCGCCGCGATGTCCTCCAGCTCGATCAGGCCGACCCGCTCGTGCAGCGCGTCCGTCCAGGCCTGGCCGTAGCCGGTCGAGCCGCGGTAGTTGACCCGGACCACCGCGAAGCCGTGGTCCAGCCAGGCGGCCGGACCGGCGGCGAAGGAGTCGCTGTCGTGGTGGGTCGGGCCGCCGTGGATCTCGAACACGGTCGGGTACGGGCCCTGCGCGGGCGTCGTCGGCCGCTGCACCAGGGCGTGCACCCGCCCGCCGGGCCCGTCCACCCAGACGTCCTCGACCGGCACCGAACCGGGCGGCACCGCGCCGGGCGCCCGCAGCACGACCGTCCCGGCGGTGGAGCGGACGGCGGAGGGCTCGGCGGCGGAGGACCACAGGTACTCGACGGTGCCGTCCGGACGGGCGGTGGCGCCGCCGACGGTGCCGCGCGGGGTGTCCAGGCGGGTCAGCCGGCCCTCGGCGAGCGTGTACGAGAACAGTTCGCTGCGCGCCTCGTACTCGTGCTCCACCAGCAGCTCCCCGGCGCCGGGGCGCCACTGCGCGGAGACGTCACCGGGCAGCTCGCGGCCCTGCTCGTCGCGCAGCGGGAGGGCGGTCTCGGCGCCGGTGGCGACGTCCCAGATCATCGGCTCCCAGCGGCCGGTGCGCTGGTGGGCGACCAGCAGGCGGGTGTCGCCGTCGACCGGGGCGAAGCCCAGGCAGGCGACGCCGCGAGGCTCGTCCCGGCCGGTGACCTCGTCCAGCTCGGCGACGGTCTGGACGCCGCCGTCCCCGTCGATGCGCACCACGCGGATCGCGGAGTGCATCGCGTCGCCGTGCTCGGTGTGGTCGATGGCGAGCAGCGTGCTGTCGTGGCTGAGGTCGCCGATGCCGCCGTACTCCTCGTGCCGGTAGATCTCGACCGGCTCGGCGCTGCCGGGGCGGCGCAGGTGCAGGGTGGTGCCGTCCTCGTCGGTGGAGCGTCCGACGACCACGGTGCCGTCGCGGCCGAGGGCCAGGCCGGCCGAGTAGGAGGGGGCGAGGCCGGGCACGGCCTCCTCGTCGGGGCCGCCCGCGAAGGGCTGGCGGCGCCAGACGCCGAACTCGTCGCCGTCGTGGTCGTCGAACCACCAGACCCAGTCGCCGTCGGGGGACAGCTCGGCGTCGGTGGTGCCGTTCGGGCGGTCGGTGACCCGACGGTGGGCGCCGGTGGCGCGGTCCCAGGCGTAGACCTCGTAGGTGCCGGTCGCGTTGGACACGTACAGCGCCCGGTCGGGGGCGTCCTCGGCCCAGTCGGGCAGCGACACCCGGGCCGCCCTGAACCGCTGCTCCCACGCCGGTACGGCGCTCTTCTCCTCGCTCATCCGACCATCCAACCCGATCCGGGGGAGGGAAGGGAACGGGCGGGTGGGCTCGGGCCCACCCGCCCTGTGTGCCGGGGGTGCTGTCGGGGTGTCGGGGGGTGTTGCCGGGGACGCGGTCGGGGGTGTGGCCGAGGGTGCGGCCGGGAGCATGGCGGGCGTGTCCACCAACGCCCGCTCCGGCGCCAGGGTTGCGCGGGCTCGGCCCGGGCGCCGGGAGCACGTCGGGATCAGCCCCTGCGCGGTGCCCCGTGCGGCAGGAACCGGACCAGGCCCACGAGCACCAGCTCCAGCGCCGCCAGGGCGAGGACGCTGCGGCCGAAGGCGGCGGTCGGGTCGCCGGCGCCGTAGTAGACCAGGCCGATCAGCGCGATCCCGAGCGCCCCGCCGACCTGCTGCACGGTGGACACCACCCCGGCCGCGGAACCGGCCAGCCGCGGCTCGACGCCGACCAGCACCACCGAGGTCACCGGGGCGATCACCAGGCCCATGCCGAGGCCGTCCACGAACAGCCCGGGCGCCAGCCACCAGACGCTGCCGTCCGAGGCGTCGTACGCGGTGAGGGCCAGCAGGCCGAGGCCGAGGGCCATCAGCAGCCCGCCGAGCGCGATGGTGCGGCGGTCGCCCAGACGGGCGGTGACGCGGTGGGTGGTGTTGGAGGTGATCAGGTAGCCGAGGCCGATCGCGGTGAAGACCAGCCCGGCGCCGAGCGCGTCCAGGCCACGGCCGAACTGGAGGTGCAGGGCGAGCGCCAGGAAGAAGGAGCCCTGGCCGAGCCAGAAGGCGAGTTGGGCGAGCAGGCCGGCGCTGAAGGCGCGGCTGCGGAAGAGCCGGGTGTCGACCAGCGGGGTGGCGGTGGCATCGGTGGCGCGGTGCTGGTGCACGGCGAAGACGGCCAGCAGGGCGACCGAGGCGCCCAGGCAGAGCTCGGTCCACAGCGGCCAGTCCAGCTGGGGGCCCTGGATCAGCGGCAGCACCAGGCCGGTCAGCGCGGTGGTGACCAGCAGCACGCCGGCCGGGTCCAGACCGGGCCGCTGCGGGGCGCGGGACTCCGGCAGGCTGCGGCGGACCAGCAGGAGGGCGGCCAGGCCGATCGGCAGGTTGATCAGGAAGCAGCTGCGCCAGCCGAGGCCGAAGAGGTCCGCGCGGATCAGCAGCCCGCCGATCAGCTGGCCGAACACCGCGCCGATGCCCATGGTCAGCCCGTACCGGGCGAACGCCCGCGCCTGCGCGGCGCCGCTGAACGCGGTGCGCAGGATCGCCAGCACCTGCGGACCCATCAGCGCCGCCGCCAGGCCCTGCACCACCCGGGCGCCGACCAGCGCGGCTGCCGTGGGGGCGAGGCCGCACGCGGCGGAGGCGAGCGTGAACAGGGCCAGGCCGAGCCCGAACACCCGGCGGCGGCCGTAGCGGTCGCCGAGGCGGCCGGCGGTGACCAGGCCGGCCGCGAGGGCCAGGCTGAAGCCGGCCATCACCCACTGGACGGCGGCCGGGCCGGCACCGAGGTCGCCCTGGAGGGAGGGGAGGGCGACGTTGACGACGAAGATGTCGAGGGCGGTCATGAAGGTGGCGGTCAGGACGACCGGCAGCAGTCCCCTGGGGACCGGCGTCGGGGCGGCCGGGGCGGGCCGCCGGGTGTTCAGGGCGGTGCTCATCTCGGGCTCTCCTCAAGGAGGACGGGTGGCCGGTGCCGGGGGCGGGACGCGGTGGGGAGCGGCCCGCCCCTCGGGTGGTCGGTGGTGGCGGCTCAGGCGCCCGGCACGCGGTCGAGGAAGCCGTACACCGCGCCGATCCGGCCGTCCGGGGTGGCCGCCAGCACGTCGAAGCCGATCACCACCGGCTCCGCGCCGGCCGGGCCGAGGTTCCAGGTGAAGCGGGCGACGTCGTGGTGCGCGTCGACCGGGCCGAGGGTGAACTCCAGCCCCGGGAACTGGGCCTGGGCGGCGCCGAGCAGCGCGTCGATCGCGTCCCGGCCGGTGACGGCGGCCAGCGGGTCGGTGTAGCGGCCGTCCTCGGCCCACACCTCGTCGACCAGCTTGCGGCGGGCCGCCGGGTCGGTCTCGTTCCACGCCGCGAGGTAGCGCTCGGCGAGCTGCTGGAGGGTGGCGGTGGTGATCTCGGTCATCGTCATCTCCGGTGTTCCGGTGGGTGGTTGGCCGGGTAGTTCCCGGCGCTCACCAAGGTATGGACGGCTGGCCGGCGGCGAATCCGTCACGTATGGGCATGGCAGTACGTACCTTTCGCGGGGTGTACCGGTGCCGTGGTCAGCGGCGGTTCGCGGCCCGGATGGGTAGGGTCGGGGCATGCTGTACGGGAGGGAAGGCGAACAGGCCGCCGTGGACGGCCTGTTGGACGCGGCGCGAGCCGGCCGCAGCGAGGTGCTGCTGCTTCGGGGCGAGGCCGGCATCGGCAAGACCGCGCTGCTGGACGACGCCGTCGCGCGGGCGGGGGAGGCGTTCCGGGTGATCCGGGCGGCCGGTGTCGAGTACGAGGCCGAGCTTCCGTACGCCGGGCTGACCCTGCTGCTCGCGCCCGGCCTGGACCGGCTGGACGCCCTGCCCGGGCCGCAGCGGCGGGCACTGGAGGCGGCGTTCGGGCTCTCCGACGACGGCCCGGCCGTCGGCGAAGGGCGCGTCGACCGGCTGCTGGTCGGGCTCGCCACGCTCGGGCTGCTCTCCGAACTCGCCGCCGACCAACCACTGTTGTGCGTCGTGGACGACGTGCAGTGGCTGGACCGGGCCTCACTGGACGCGCTGCTGCTGGCCGCCCGGCGGCTCCAGGCCGAGGGGGTGGCCCTGCTGCTCGCCGCCCGCACCGGCGGCGCGGCCGGGGCCGGGGTCGGAGGCGGCCCGGCGGAGCGCCCGCTGGGCCTGCCCGAACGACAGGTGACCGGCCTGTCCGAGGCCGACGCCACCCGGCTGCTGACCCGGCGGATCGGCCCCGACCTGCCCGCCGCCGTCCGCGACCGGCTGCTCGCCGAGGCGGCCGGCAACCCGCTCGCGCTCACCGAACTCCCGGTCGCCGCCGGAGCGCAGACGCCGGCGTCGGGCGGCCTGCCGCTCACCAGCCGGCTGCTGATCGCCTTCCACGGCCAGGTCACCGGCCTGCCCGCGGCCACCCAGACGCTGCTGCTGGTTGCCGCAGCCGAGGAGAGCGGGGCGCTGGACGTCGTCCTGCCCGCCGCGGCCGCCCTCGGCGTCACCGCCGAGCACCTCACGCCCGCCGAGGAGTCCGGGCTGGTGACGGTCACGGCCGACCGTCGGATCGCCTTCCGGCACCCGCTGCTGCGCTCCGCGATCCTCCAGCGGGCACCGCACCACCAGAAAGTGACGAGCCATCAGTTCATCGCCCGGGCGCTGCCCGACGGCGACCGCCGCACCTGGCACCTCGCCCTGGCCGCCACCGCCCCCGACGCCGGCCTCGCCGACGCGCTGGAACGCACCGCCGTCCGCGCCGAGCGCCGAGGCGGCCACGGCGGCGCCGCCGCGTACGAGCGCGCCGCCCGGCTCACCCCGGACCGCGACAGTGCCACCCGCCGGCTCGTCCTGGCCGCCGAAGCCGCCACCGAGGAAGGCGAGTTGGCCCGCGCCGAGGCGCTCGCCGACGAGGCCGCCGGCCGTACCGACGACGTCCTGGCGCACGCCCTGCTCGACCAGGTCCGGGCCACCGCGCACTTCTGGCGCGGCGCGTACCCGACCGCCCACCGGCTGCTGCTCGACGCCGCCGGCACCGACATCGACCCCACGTACGCCACCCGGATGCTGCTCCAGGCCTTCCACGCCGCCTGGTACGCGGGGGAGGAGCCGGTGGCCGCCGTCCTGGACCGCCTGGCGGTCCTGCCGCTCCCCGACGGCGACCCCCTCGCCCCGCTCGCCCGCCACCTGCCCGCGGCCGTCCTGCCCGCGCTCGGCCGGCCCGCAGGGCCGCTGCCGCCCGTCCGGGAGGCCGCCGCGGCCGCCCGCCGGGCCGGGGCCGAGAGCCCCGTCGACCTGATCCAGCTGTGCGGCGCCACCCTGGTCCTCGGGCGCGACGAGGAAACCGCCGAACTCGCCGCCGAACTGGTCGCCGAGGCCCGCGCCAAGGGCACCGTCGGCGTGATGCCCACCCTGCAGTTCTTCCTGGCCGAGGCCGAACTCTTCCACGGCCGGCACCGCGACGCCGAACTCACCGCCACCGAGGGGCTCGGCCTCGCCCGGGACACCGGCCAGCACCAGTGGGTCAGCCAACTCACCGCGCTGCTCGCCTACCTGGCCGCGCTCGACGGCCGAACCGACCGCTGCGCCGAACTCGCCGCCACCGCCCTCGCCACCACCGGACCGCAGAGCGCCGCCCCCGCGGCCGGCCTGGCCTGGGTCCAGTGGGCGCTCGCCCTGCTCGACCTCGGCCAGGGCCGCGCCGGCGACGCCGCCGACCGGCTGCACACCCTCACCACCGGCCCGCACCGGCACCACATCAGCGCCACCCGGGCCGTCCCCGACCTGGTCGAGGCCGCCGTCCGCCTCGGCACCCCCGAACGCGCCGCCGAACCCTACGAGCGCTTCGCCCGCTGGGCGGCCGCCGCCGACCGCCCCTGGGCCGAGGCACTCCGCCTGCGCTGCCAGGCCCTGCTCGGCCCCGACGAACTCGCCGAGACCGCCTACCGCACCGCCCTCACCCGGCACGCAACGGCCCACCGCCCCTTCGAACAGGCCCGCACCGCGCTCCTCTACGGCGAATGGCTGCGCCGCACCCGCCGCCGCACCGACGCCCGCCCCCACCTGCGCGCCGCCCTGGAGACCTTCGACCGCCTCGCCGCCCACCCCTGGGCCGCGCGCGCCCGCACCGAACTCTCCGCCACCGGCACCCCGGCCCCCACCCCGGCCACCCCCGCCGGCACCCCGCAGTCCCCCCTCACCCCCCAGGAACTCCAGATCGCCCGCCTCGCCGCCCAGGGCCTCACCAACCGCGACATCGCCGCCCAGCTCTTCCTCAGCCCCCGCACCGTCGCCCACCACCTCTACAAGGCCTACCCGAAGCTCAACATCACCTCCCGCACCGAACTGACCACCGTTTTCTGAGGCGGCGGTCGACGTGGCGGTTCTCCGGCCGCTGGGCCCGGTTGCGCCCGGTCATCGACGCCGAGTTCGGCGGAGATCCGCAGCAGGTGGGTCTTCACGGTGGCTTCGGTGGTGACCAGCCGTCGGCGACGGTGCTCAGCACCTCCGTCTCCCGGGCGGTCAGGGCGACGGGGCGGGGCGCCGCATACAGGCGACCAGGCGTTCGGCGACCTCGGAACCAGGACGGTCTCGCCCCTGGCGGCGGAGTGGATGGCGTCGACGAGTTGCTCGTGGGTGGCGTCCTTGAGCAGGTAGCCGACGACTCCGGCCTCGACCGCGCGCTCGATCTCCTCGTCGGTGTCGTACGCGGTCAGGATCAGCACGCGGGTCGCCGACCGGGCGGCGACGATCGCGGCGGTGGCGCTCGCCCCGTCGGGGGAAGGCATCCTGAGGTCGGGCAGCGCCGGGTCGGGCCGTAGGCGTTCGACGAGTTCCACGGCCTCGCGGCCGTTGCCGCCCTCGCCGACGACGTCGACGGTGGGTTCCGAGGCGAGCAGGGCGACGAGGCCGGCGCGCATGACGGATCCCGGCGCCGGACCGGCTGAGGCTCGGTCACCCGGCCGGTCGCGCACAACGACAGAGGCCCTGCCGGATTTCTCCGGCAGGGCCTCTGCACTGGGTCGGGGTGGCGGGATTTGAACCCACGGCCTCTTCGTCCCGAATGAGGTCCGGGGCGGCGGCCAACCTGGACAAACACGTGAACGTGCTGGTCAGAGCGTTGGCTTTCGTTGGTTCTCGCCGGACCGGCAAGGGGTGAATCTCAAGATCCTCTCCCGGGATTCTCCCAGTGCCCCAAACGGGGGTGCCCGTCTTGATCAAACACAGATCTCCTGCACCCGCAGGTGCAGTTGAATGTTCTCCGGCACGGGGCACCGCCTTGCAGGCGGCTCGTCCCGTGACCGGCCGATCCCTGAAGGGGTAGATGCCTCATGACCATCGCAGCCAAGACGCCCGTCGTCTGCGCCCGATGCGGCGCCCGGCTGAGCCGCAGCAACACCGACACCGTGTGCAGCCCGTGCCGCCGGGCGATCGGACTCGCCGGTCCGGTCGCTCCGGCCGCCCCGACGGCCGAGCCGGTCAGCTGGCTCTCCACCTCGGCTGAGCGCACCGCGCCGCCGGACGGGTCCAACCTCGGCGACGTCCTGAAGGCCTACCGCGCTCTCCACAAGCTGAAGCAGCAGGAGCTCGCCGACCTGCTCGGCTACGACCAGTCGTATGTCTCGCTGCTGGAGCGCGGGAAGCGAGTGATCAAGGACATGGACGAGCTTCGGCGCCTGGCCCAGGTGCTGGGGTTGCCCGAGGACGAGCTGGGCCTGCTGCCGGTCGCCGAGGCGGCCGTCGTCTCGGTTCCCGGCGACGAGAGCGGCCCGCAGGCCGCCGTCGAGGAACAGCGCCGTTGGCGGATGACTCGCCGGGACCTGAACCGGCACCGGAGCCAGCTCACCAAGGCCGCTGCCCGGCTGTACCCCGACGTGGACCGTGCAGGAGACAGCCCGGTACTCACGAGGGCCGGGTGGATGTGGCCGAGCCCCATGGACTTCGGAGACATCGACCTCACGTGGCTGACGCAGACGGTTCCGCCGGAGATCGTGGGCGCCGAAGCCGAGTCCGAGGGCGTCCGCCCGTTGGCCGCGAACGGCGGTCGCTTCGCCCGGTACTCGCAGGCCATCCGCATGGTCGACCGACCGTCGCTGTTCGTGAACCGGCCGAGCTTCCGGCTGCTCGACGTCGCCCAGGTCGACGGTCGGCCCAAGCTGTCGTTCGGCTACACGACGTACTTCGACATGGCGGACGTCTGCGAGGGCGTGGCCCATGAGCTGGCGGGTGCGTGGCTGGCGACTGGCAGCGACCCCGCATGGATTGGGGAGCCGAACTGGGACGCGCTCCCGTTCCGGGCGCTGGTCGGTGACCCGTTCGACCTTGGCCGTCGTCCGCTGCTGCCATCCATCGACACCCTGACCATCCGGCTCGCGCCGGATGGTACGGCGTCGTTCCCGCTGCACCACCGGGCGGCGAGCAACGTGGCGCTGGCCGGCGGGACGTACCACATCATGCCCGCCGGGGTGTTCCAGCCGTCCTCGGTGATGCCGTGGGACCAGTCGAACGACTTCGATCTCTGGCGCAACGTGCTCCGGGAGTACGCGGAGGAGTTCCTGGGCGACCCCGAGGCCGACGGCAGCAGCGGCGAGCCCATCGACTACGACGGGGTCGAGCCGTTCCGTACGCTCAACGAGGCCCGACGCGCGGGCAAGGTCCGGCCGTACTGCTTCGGGATCGGCCTGGACCCGCTCACGCTGGCAGGCGAGATTCTCAGCGTCGTGGTCATCGACTCCGACATCTACGACACGGTGTTCTCCGGCATGGTCTCCCGCAACACCGAGGGCAGCGTCATCGCCGGCACGGGCGACGCCGGGGGGATCGACTTCACGGAGGCCAACATCCGCCACCTGCTGGAGAATGAACCGCTCGCGTCTGCCGCCGCCGCCTGCCTCGACCTGGCGTGGCAGCATCGCGGACTGATCCTGAACTGAGGAGGAACTCCGTGCGCGTACTCGTGACGGGCGCCTTCGGCTTCGTCGGCAACGCCGTTGTCCGACGACTTGCCGAGGCGGGCCACGAGGTAGTTGCCCTGACTCATCGGCCCCCGGGGGCCCCGCTCCCTGAGCTGCCGGTGGTCGAGGTGGTCCACGGTGACATTCGCGACGAGCAGGCCGTAGCGTCTGCCGTGCGCGGCGTGCACGCCGTCTGCCACCTGGCCGCGCTCACGCGGGTGCGCGAGTCCTTCGACATGCCGGACGAGTATTACGACGTCAACGCCAACGGCACCGCAGTCCTGCTGGCCGCGCTACCCGGTCGAGCGGCCACGGATCGCCCGGTGGTCGTGCTCGGGTCGACAGCCGCGATCTATGGCGCCCCTGAGCGGCAGCCCATCGGCGAGGACGTCGTTCCTGCTCCGAGCAACCCGTACGGCGCTTCGAAGCTCGCCGCAGATGAGCTGCTCAAGCGCGAAGGGGAGCGCGGCACCGTCCGGGCGGTGAGCCTGCGTTGCTTTAACATCGCAGGGTCGGTGGGCGGGGTAGCGGACTCCGACGAGTCCCGGATCATCCCGAAGGCGTTTGCCGTGGCGGCCGGCCGCTACCCGCACTTGGAGATGAACGGCGACGGGAGCGCCGTTCGGGACTTCGTTCACGTGGATGACCTGGCCCGTGCGTACGTCTTGGCTTTGCAAGCTAGGGAGTTCGCGCACCGGGCCTACAACGTGGGTGCGACCCCGGCGAGCATGCGCGAGATCGTTGATGCCGTGGAGCGGGTCACTGGGCGGTCCGTGCCTGTGGTTCACCGCCCTCCGCAGCCGGAACCGCCGCGGCTGGTCGCCGACCTCACCCGGATCACGACCGAGTTCGGGTGGAAGCCCGAGCGGTCCGGCCTCCAGGACCTGATCCGAGGTGGATGGGCGGCGACCAGCCGCGGCGGGCTCTGACCTACTTCGCCAGGCGGCTCTTCACGCTGTCGGGAAGCGCGTCGAACGCGTCCCGCCAGCGCTGGAGGGCCGCTTCGGCGTCTTCAGCCTCACCTCCGGACTGAGTCAAGCTGCGGAGGGCCTGTTCGAGCGCATGGCCGGCTTGCAGCACCGGTACTGCCCAATCGGCAGCCCCTCGGGAGTGGACGGCCAAGCGCGGCGGGAACTGGACGAACACCCCCTTCCCCTGATGCCCGACGACGTAGCCCTCGGCGCGAAGCAGCGAGACAGCGGCCTTCACGACGGTGCTCGACACGCCGTGGTCGTCCATCAGCTTCCGCGTTGACGACAGTGCGGAGCCTGCGGCCAGCTTGCCGCTGCGGATCTGTTCCCGCAGGTCATCGGCAAGCTGGAGATAGGCGGGCTCGCCTTGGAACTCGGTCACCAGTGATCCTCCAGTCAACGTCTCGCACTTAGTGCACCAGTGTGCCGCAGGCTCGCCGGGGCGAAGCACTTGCCAACTTGGCGCACTAAGTGCACCATGTTCATTGTGAGGGCAACGCCTCGGCGGAAAGCCTCATATGACAGGCCGTCATTGGTCTGGTGCTGTGCGCCGGAGCAGGCTTGTCGCAGCAGAACGGGCCCGCGATCGAGCGGGGCCGCTGCAAACACCATCAGCTCTTGTGGCCCTTCTTTGGGCTGCCCTGAGCTGCGCAAACGCGCCCGGAGGGCGGTGTGACAGCCGCCTGAAGGAAGCGCTTGTTCCTTGAGAACTGAAGATCGATCGTGCGGGACCGACGCGAGGGCGGCGGTCACGGCAGGCGCCCAGGCCGAGAGGACGGGGGCGAACCGCCGTGATGAACGAAGCCCTCCCCCTACGCAGTGGCATGCCACCCCTCCTGGGGGTGTGGGGCCGAACGGGACGCTGACCAGGCCGATTCGTACGGCTGGATGGCGAAACCGGGAGTACAGCGGAGTTCCAACGCACGTGGCGGGATGAGACAGACCGCCCCCGAGGCGACCGGGTGATGTCGCCGGCGGCAGCGAGCCACGCAGCACTCCCCGTTCCGGAGGGTGCGCCGCCCTGCTGGTGCTGGGCAGAGAACAGCACCGGACCAGGCCCGAGAGACCTGACGCCCGTAGGCCGGGCAACCCCCAACCAACTTCCCCACCCGGGGATTTGACCTGAGGAGGGCGCGCCCATGGGCATGCCCCAGAGCTGTATCCGGCCCCGCCGCTGACCAGCGGGCGGGGCTCACCGCTTCCGGTCGCGTTACCAGCGATCACGGTCCCCGGCGCGCGCCGGCCGCCTTCGCGGCGGCGGGCCTGCGTCGGGTTCCGCGGCTGCTCGTGAACGACGAGAAGCTGGGCCCGTGTGTCGGGCCGCCGCGCTCCCGGCCAAGGTTCGCGCGGCGGCCCTGCGGGCTCACCCCCCAATTCGACGAGGTGAACCCATGAAACTGATTGTTGCAGGCCAGGAGGCCGCGACCCCCGAGGAGTTCGCGGAGCTGGCGTTCGGCACCGGCGCAGACTTCGGCTTCGGTGTCGACACCGAGCTGTTCGACGGCAGCACGGACGCCTCCGACGAGGACCGGGTCGTCCGGCTCGACGTCGCCCGGGCGGTCCTGCGGGACCTGGACGGGCCGGCGGCCCGGTTCGCGTCCGCGCTGATGCACACCGCTGAGCGCCGCCGGGTCCTGACCTGGAAGGCGGCCGCGTGATGGCCCAGCTGCACTTCCTCCTCGCCGGTGCGACCCGCACCCCGCACCTGGCCGCCCGGCCGGCGGCCACCGTGCTCGCCGAGTACCGCCCGAACGGCGACGGCGACCTGCGCGGCGCCGCCTGCGCTGGCGTCGACACCAACCTGTTCTTCCCGGAGGTCGACGAGGACGCCGAGGACATCGAGGTCGCTCGCGCGGCGGCCGAGTGGTCCGAGCGTCGCGCCAAGATGATCTGCGCTGGTTGCCCGGTCCGCTCGATGTGCCTGGAGCTGGCCCTGGAGCGGCACGAGAAGTACGGCGTGTTCGGCGGGCTGAACGCCGCCGAGCGGTGGAGCGTGAGCGAGCGCCGCCGCAAGCTCGCCGCCCGCGAACGCCGCGCCGCCGGGGGTGCTCACTGATGAACGCCCCCATGCTCACCGCGCTCACGACGCGCTCACCGCACACCGGGCGGTGGTCGCGGTGAAGGCGCCGATGAGCCAGGAACAGATCCGTTCGGCCGAGCTGGCGCTGGCCGTGGGCACGTGGACGATCACGCTCGGCGCAGTCCTCTACAGCATGCTCACGGTCACCCCGCTGATGTCCCACCACACCCCGGACGGCTGGGGGTGGACGGCGCCGATCCTGCCGCTGGTCGTGGACGCGGCGGTGGTGATCGTGGTCCGCCTGGACAGCGTGCTCGCCCGCCTCGGCGGCGAGGGCGGCCGGTGGCCGGTCGTGCTGCGCTGGATGACCGGCGCCATGACGGTGCTGCTCAACGTGGGTCAGTCCGCCCTGGACCATGACCGGGTCGGGGTGGCGGTCCACTCGGTGGCGCCGCTGCTGCTGATCGTCACGGCGGAGACCTCGCTGGCCTACCGGCGGGCGATCGCCGCCGCGCTGGCCGCCCATGAGGCCCGTGAGCGCGATGAGCGGGCCGAGCGCGAGCGTCGCGCCGAGCAGCGCCGCCAGCAGGAACGCGAGGAGCGGTTGGCCGAGTTCGACCGGGCCGACCGGGCCGAGCGTGAGCGCCGTGAGCACGAGGAGCGGATGGCCAAGCAGCAGCGTGAGCACGAGCTGCGGATGGTCGATGACGAACGCCAGGAACGGCAGCGCCTTGAGGACGCCGAGCGGGCCGACCGTGAGCGCCGTGAGCGGGAGGCGAGCGATCGTGAACTCCTTGAGCGTGAGCGTGAGCGGAGCACCGAGCAGGAGATCGAACAGCTTCGACAGGAACTCATGTCCGCGCCCGCCGCAGACGGGCGACTGCCCGAGGGCCAGGCCCGACTGACGGTCCAGGACTGCGTCTTGGCCCGCATCCCGCAGCGCCGGGCCGTCGAGCTGACCGGCTGGTCCGTCGGATGGGTCGCCGCCCGCTACCAGGAACTGCGCGCGACCGCCCCGGACCGCCCCGCCCTGCACGCCGTACCCGCCACCACCGAAGACACCACCCCCCGCGAGGAGCAGGCATCGTGACCACCACCACCGACACCACCACGGCCGGCGCCCAGATCAACGCCGTCGGTTCCCTGCTCGCGCTCTTCACCGCCCACCCCGACCTGCCCGCGTCGAGGATCACCAGCGAGCGCGTCGTCACCGACGAGCGCGACGACGAGGGCAACCTGGCGCTCACCGAGGGCATGACCCTCGCCTTCCACCACGACAACTCCCTCGCCGACTTCGAGCAGTGGCGCCAGCGCCTCGGCCTCGACCCGGCCGGCGTCGACCTCGCCACGACGGGCACCTTCGCCTGGCTCACCATCACCACCACCTACGCCGGCACGCCGATCAGGCTGGTCGGCTACTTCGACCTGCCCGAGGCCACCAGGGACGGCAAGCGGTGAGCCGCCCGCGGCACTGGGACCCCGACGGGGCCCGCCACGGCGGAACGCCCACCTACCCGTGGCGCATGGCGCCGCGTGGCCTCTTCACCCGCCGCCAGCTCCGCGCCAAGGGCCTGCGCCCCGGCGGACAGGACGTCGCCGCGCAGGTCATGTGGCGCTCCCGCTACGGCGGCACCCGCCCCGCCTACCTCTACCGCCTCACGCTGGCCAAGCCCGTACGGCCGATGACCCCCGCCCGGGCCGCCGCCCTCGAAAAGGCCAACGTCGCCCGGCGCACCTGCCCCGCCTGCGGCACGGATGCCGGCTACGTCCTGCCCGCGCACCTCGGCACCTGCCTGCCCTGCGCTGCCCCCGACTCGATCGCCGCCTGACCCCACGGAGTCCTCGTGTCCGACACCATCGCTGGCGCCATCCCGGCTGCCGAGCCCACGCACACCTGGCTGATCACCTTGCAGTATCCGCTCGGTAACGGCGGATTCGCTGTCGTCAGCCGCCACGGCAGCTCGGCCTTCCCGCCGGGCAGCTCCCGCGAACGGGCCTATGTCGCCATCCGGGCCTGGCTCGCGCGGTACGAACCCGAGCTGGCCGAGTGCAACGCGCACCTCGTGTTCTTCTCGTTGGAGCCCTACCGGCTCTGACCAGCCGTAACGGCCCAGAACCGCCGCCTTGCTGGCGAGCTGTCGGCGGTTCCGGGCCTTCCGTCCTCGCAGAGAACCGGAGCGTTCATCATGTCCGAACCGGCTGCCTCGACGCTGGTCGAGGTCGTCCCCGCACCCCAGAACCAGCCACCGCCCGAGCCGAAGCGCAAGCCCGAACCGAAGCCCGTGACTTCGCCGGGCGCGGTTCCGGGTGTCCCGCTGGCGGTGGCCGTCGCCAACGCCCTCGGGGCCGCCGGTGCTGGTGCCGCATCGCTCGGCGGCGGGGCCGTTGCCGTGGTCGGTGCCGCCGCCGGTGCCGCCGCCCTCGGCAGCCTGGCCCGCAAGGCCCGCAAGGCCCGCAACCGCCACACCAACCCCCGCCCCTCCGCCCGTACGGTCGCCGCCCATCGTGCGGGCGGGGCCGGT